>DAOUQS010000205.1 GCA_030625465.1 Amylibacter sp.
TGACACAAATACAAATTATGACCCGATGGGACATATCTCTGTCGTTCTGGAAGGGAATTTCGACATAGAAACACCATCTGCCAAGCAGTTAGCTGCATTGGTTGAACTGCTTCGGTTTATATCTGCGAAACACGCTATAGAGCATGGTGAAATTGATATGCACCGGACTTTTGCCAGCACGATTTGCCCCGGTCAAAATCTGGCAGATCAATTAAGCACAATCATTCAACAGGTTGCTTCGGAATAATAATCGAGCTTGCGTTTGCTTTGCAACGCGTGGGCTGAAGCCCACCCTACAGCGACGCGCAGGCGGTCTTTAACCAGTCTTTGATCGGCGCGCTTACCTTATCATGCAGGCTATCCCAGACCTGTTGGTGATAGGCGTTCAGCCAAATAACCTCATCCGCTGTCAGCAGACTTTGATCAATCATCACCTTGCTAATGGGCGCCAGTGTCAGGGTCTCAAAGCACAGCATTTCGCGGTTGTCGCTACCGTCAATTCCGTCCGCCTGTTTCACATAGATCAGGTTTTCGATGCGAATACCGTAGGCGCCTTCTTTGTAATAACCCGGTTCATTGGAAACAATCATGCCGGGCTTGAACGCGGCCGTGGCAAGACGCGAGATGCGCTGCGGGCCTTCGTGAACCGACAGGTAGGATCCAACGCCGTGGCCGGTGCCGTGATCAAAGTCCAGCCCTTCGGCCCAAAGTGCGGTGCGCGCGATGGCGTCAATGTCTTTGCCGGTTAGCCCCTTGGGGAAGCACAAACGCGATATGGCGATCATGCCTTTTAGCACCAGCGTTGCGTGATGCACCGCCTTGGGGGGTGGCGCGCCGATGGCCAGCGTGCGGGTGATGTCGGTGGTGCCGTCCAGATATTGCGCACCACTGTCGACCAAAAGAACCTCGTTAAACTGCACCGTGCGATTGCTTTGGCTGTTGACGCGGTAATGCACAATGGCACCATTAGGGCCGGAGCCGCAGATGGTATCAAAGGCGATATTTTTCAGCTTGCCAGTGGCCGCGCGTTTAGCTTCCAGCATTTTGACGATGTCAATTTCGGTGATGCCGGTGGCGGGATTGATCTGGTCGACCCATGCTAGAAATTCGCAAACGGCGGCACCATCACGGATGTGGGCTTGGGTGGCCCCGTCCAGTTCGGTCTGGTTTTTGCAGGCTTTCGGTAAGGTGGTCGGGTCATCGGCAAAAACGATGTCAGTACCTTGTGTTTCAAGCAGGCGGGCGATCTTTTCAGGTGCGGAAGCCTTATCCAGACGCACCGGGCCATTTAGAGCGGATAGTTGAGATGTGAATGTTTCTGGCGCATATAACGTTACTTGGTCGCCAAAATGTTGAATAAGTGCAAGATCACATTTGCATTCATCGATGAATAAAGCGACTTTTCCGGTGGCATATAGAATTGCAAAAGCAAGGGCGACAGGGGTTTGGCCCAGGTCTGTGCCGCGTGTATTTAGCAGCCACGCGATGCTGTCGGGCTGGGTCAGAACGAATGCGCTGTGGCCAGCACGCTTTAATTCCTGCGCCGCATCGGCAATTTTTTCCGCGTGTTTTTGGCCTGCATATTCCAGCGGATGCGGCAGCATTTTATCCATAGGGGGCATTGGCTGGTCGTGCCATATACGGTCTATCAGGTTATCTGTAGCCACCAGTTCAATACCGGCGTTGTCCAGTTTTTCAATTTCTGCGCGGGTGTGCAGCCACGGGTCAAAACCGATTTTGCCGCTTTTGGGCAGCCAGTTTTCCAGCCTTGTGTCAGGCCATGCAACGGGGGTGAAACAATCCAGATCAACCTGATCGCGGACTTGCAATGTGTAGCGCCCGTCGATGAAAACGCCTGCCTTGTCTTTTAGCACCGCGCAAAAACCGGCCGAGCCGGTAAAGCCTGTCAGCCATGCCAGCCGCATATCGCGGGCAACAACATATTCACCTTGATGCGCGTCGGCGCGCGGGATCAAGAAACCGTCCAAGCCCTCTTTTGCAAGTTCAGCGCGTAGGTTTTTTAGACGTGCAGCACCAGTTTTGGGTGAGGTTGCGCTGTCGAAGTTTTGGAACATCAACTGGCCCGTTTCAAAGACATGCGTTTGCCCGCACGCGGATCATTGTCAAACAAGCCTGCCAGTTGTTCGGTGATCGCACCTGCCAGTTGTTCGGCATCGGTAATGGTGACCGCACGGTCATAGTAGCGTGTCACATCATGGCCGATACCGATGGCGATCAGTTCAACCATTTTACGTTTCTCGACCATGGCGATCACATCGCGCAGGTGTTTTTCCAAATAGCTGGCGGAATTGACCGAAAGCGTGCTGTCATCCACCGGTGCGCCGTCCGAGATTACCATCAGGATGCGGCGTTGTTCGGGGCGGGCGCACATGCGGCGGTGGGCCCATTCCAAGGCCTCGCCGTCGATGTTTTCTTTTAACAGGCCTTCTTTCATCATCAGCCCCAAGTTGGGGCGCGCGCGACGCCAAGGCGTGTCGGCGCGTTTATAGATGATGTGGCGCAGGTCGTTCAGGCGGCCGGGTTCTGTGGGGCGGCCCGCGTTCAGCCATTCTTCGCGGGATTTGCCGCCTTTCCACGCACGCGTGGTAAAGCCCAGAATTTCGCATTTCACCTGACAGCGTTCCAGTGTGCGGGCCATCACATCGGCGCAAATTGCGGCAATGGATATGGGGCGTCCGCGCATGGAACCAGAGTTGTCGATCAAGATGGTCACGACCGTGTCGCGAAATTCGGTATCGTTTTCAACCTTGAAGGAAAGCGGCGTTGTCGGATTGGCAATCACCCGTGCCAGACGGCCTGCGTCCAGCATGCCTTCTTCCATATCAAACTGCCAGCTGCGGTTTTGCTGGGCTTGCAAGCGGCGTTGCAGCTTGTTTGCAAGGCGCGAAACTGCCCCCTTCAAGGGTTCCAGCTGCTGATCCAGATAGGCCCGCAGGCGTTCCAGTTCGGCTGGTTCGGCCAGTTCTTCTGCCGCTTCTTCTTCGTCGTATTCGGTGGTAAAAACCTTGTAATTGGGATCAGCGTCGGAAACCGCAGGCGGGGTTGGAGGCTCTAACGGTGCTTCACCATCGGGCGCGTCCACTTCTTCGGCGCCGTCCATATCATCGCGGTCATCCATCGAGACCTGCGATTGTTGCTGGTCGGCGGATTGTTGTTGATCTTCAGAATCATCAAACTCTTCGCTGTCGTCTTCCTGGTCGCCTGCATCGGTATCAGGGGTGTCTTCTTCATAGTCCTGATCTTCTTGTTCAGCACTATCATCGTTATCTTCGCCCAGCTCATCCGGGTCATCGCCCAGCTGGTCGCCATAGCCCAGATCATCAATTAGCTGGCGGGCAAACTTGGCAAACGCGGCCTGATTGTCCATCGCCTGTTCCAGACCTTTGAACGTGTCGCCTGAGCGTTCTTCGAACTGGGTCTGCCATTGTTTCATCGCGTTGTTCACAGCAGGCGGCATATCGCGGCCTGTCGCCATATGGCGCAGGTAGTAGCCCAAAGCGGTGGCCATCGGCACTTCTTTGAAGGAGCTGACCTGATCATAGCCCAGTTTGATCGCATCGCTTTCCATCTTGGCGTCGATATTGCCTGCCGTACCCGGCATGGCGCGCGCACCCACCGCTTCACAACGTGCGGTGGCCATGGCATCATAAATCTCGACCGCGTCCATGCCTTCGGGCATGTAACGGTTATGCGTACGTTCATTGTGGAAACGCTTGTGCAGCGCATAGGCGTCCGCGGTGCCGCGTGCCAGCAATACTTCGTCCAGCGTCATGCGGCGGCTGACCTGCGGCAGGCGCATAATCTCGTTGTTTACACCGGGGGGGTCAACGGAAAACGCCACGTTCAGCTCGGCATCATTGGCCATGGCCCGTGTGGCCTCGGACAATGCCTTTTTGAAAGG
>DAOUQS010000238.1 GCA_030625465.1 Amylibacter sp.
GTGCGCCTTGTTATTGTCACCCCCGACATGCACCGCGTGCATCATTCCGATATTCGCGAAGAACACGACAGCAACTACGGGTTTTCCCTGTCGATCTGGGATCGCATGTTCGGCACATATGTCGCCCAACCCGGCAAAGGCCATGATGATATGACTATCGGGTTGCGCTGGCAGGATGAAAAACCCCAAAAGCTTGGCTGGAACCTGCTACTGCCGTTCCGCAACAAATGAGCTTGAAAAATATCCGCGCCGTCGCCCTTGATCACGGGCTGGATGTTTACGGCGCGTTTCACCCGCAGGCGGATGATTTTGCACAAGCGGCCAGTATCGTATTGCTTGGCCCCTCGGCACAGTTCTGGACTGTGTTTACCGCCTCTGAAATCTATCAAGACCAGCAGTCTGATCCGATTGATCGCTGGTCAATTCAGGTTATTTCCGCCATTGGCATCACACTGGGCGCAAGGCCGGTTTTCCCTTTCAACGGCCCACCCTATGCGCCGTTTATGGAATGGGCCCGCACATCGGGCCGTGCCTGGAACGCACCCGTCGGTATGTTGGTGCATGAGCTAACGGGGTTAATGGTATCTTATCGCGGCGCATTGGCGTTCGATGCGCGGTTGGATTTGCCCACCCAAACATATATAAACCCTTGCGATAGCTGCGACACAAAACCGTGTCTTTCCGCCTGCCCGATAAACGCATTAACCGCCGATGGTTACGATGTACCCGCCTGTCAGGCCTATCTGGATACAGAGGCAGGCCGCGACTGTCTTACAAAGGGCTGCATCGTACGCAGGGCTTGCCCTTCAAGTGTCAGCGCGCATAGAGTGACAGAACAATCAGCCCTGCATATGCGGGCTTTTCGGGGGAAATAAATGAAACGTGTCATTCTAACGCGCCACGCAAAATCAAGCTGGGCCGATCTGGGTCAGGCAGACCATGACCGTCCGCTAAACACGCGCGGGCAAGCGGCTGCGTGCAAGGTTGGGCAATGGTTGCATGATAATGGCTACATCCCCGATCAGGTTCTCTCATCCACCGCAAAGCGTTGCGTTGAAACATGGGCGGGGCTGGATCAGGCTTTGGGGCTGGGCATAACACCCGCGTATGACCGTAAGTTGTATCATGCCCATGTCGGCAATATGCTGGAAAAACTAAAAGCTGCCACAGGCGACACCGTGCTGATACTGGGCCACAACCCCGGCATCGCCGCCTTTGCCGAAGAGCTGCTGGAAGTGGTTCCTAAAAGTGACAACTTTTTCAGATATCCGACGGCGGCAACCACATTGATTGATTTCGAGATTAAGGATTGGGCGGAGCTGCAATTGCGATCAGGGAAGTTGCATTCGTTTGTTATTCCGCGTGAGTTGGGTGTGTAGGTTTTGGCCCGTCAATAACCTCCCAATCCCCCACCCCAATACAAAAAGCCCCGCACATTGGCGGGGCTTTTCATAGGCTTTAAGCAGTTTGCTCTTAGTGACCCAAAATCTGGCTCAGGAACAGTTTTGTCCGTTCTGATTGCGGGTTGTTAAAGAACTGTTCTGGTTCGTTCTCTTCCACAATCTGGCCTTGGTCCATAAAGATCACGCGGTTGGCCACTTGGCGGGCAAAGCCCATTTCGTGGGTCACACAGATCATTGTCATACCTTCTTCGGCAAGTTCAATCATCGTGTCCAGAACCTCTTTGATCATTTCAGGGTCAAGTGCTGATGTTGGCTCATCAAACAGCATGATGCGCGGTTGCATGCACAAGGAACGCGCAATAGCCACACGCTGTTGTTGCCCGCCGGACAATTGACCGGGGAACTTATCAGCCTGCTCCGGGATTTTCACCTTTTCCAGAAAGTGCATCGCAGTTTCTTCGGCTTCTTTCTTGGGTACCTTGCGAACCCAGATCGGTGCCAAAGTGCAGTTATCCAGAATGGACAGGTGTGGGAACAGGTTAAAGTGTTGGAAACACATGCCCACTTCAGACCGGATCGCATCAATGTTTTTCAGGTCAGATGACAGGTGGGTACCATCCACTGTGATCTTGCCTTCCTGGTGTTCTTCCAGCGCATTGATACAACGGATCAGCGTGGATTTACCGGAACCCGAAGGCCCGCAAACCACGATCCGCTCACCGCGATTAACCGTGAGGTTAATGTCTTTTAGAACATGGAACGATCCGTACCATTTGTTCATACCTTCGATTTGGATTGCAACTTCGTCGGAAACAACCAACTTCTTTTTAGCATTAGCCATGAGCTTAACTCCTTAGTGGCCTGTCTGAAGCTTGCGCTCCAGATACATTGAGTAACGAGACATAGAGAAACAGAAAATCCAGAACATGATGGCGACGAAGCCATATAGTTCCCAGATAATGCCGTTCCAGTTCTGGTCTGCACGAATATTTGTGGACAATCCCAAAGGATCCAAAAGACCGATAATCGACACCAAAGTGGTATCCTTAAACAGTCCGATGAACGTAGACACGATATTCGGGATCGAGATTTTCAGCGCTTGCGGCATAATGATCAACCGCGTTGATTGCCAGAAATCCAAGCCCAGACTATCTGCACCTTCATATTGCCCTTTAGGCAAGGCGGCCAGACCGCCCCTGATCACTTCGGCCATATAGGCTGATGCAAACAGTGTCACCATGATGATAACCCGCAGGATAATATCAAAGTTTGTCCCCGGTGGCATAAAGTAGTTCAACAGGGTTGAAGCCACGAACAACAATGTGATCAATGGCACACCGCGAATAAACTCGATAAAGCCCACGCAAAGCACTTTGACGATCATCAAGTCGGATTGACGACCCAAAGCCAGAACAATGCCGATCGGCAATGAAAAGGCGATACCCGTAACACCGATGATAATCGATAACATCAAGCCACCAAAGTTTGAGGACGGAACCGACTCTATTGCCAGCGGAATAATCGACTGAAACATGTCTGCGGCAGAACCTGCAAGCAGCAACCACCACAAGATGGGAACCAGAGCCGCCGCAATTGTACCGGCAAGCGATCCAACCACTTTGCCAACGACTTTATACGCGACAACACCCAGAACAAAGCCAGCTATAATGGAAACCGGCAGCCAGATTGAACCACCCCAAAGTAGCCAAAATGCCAGGAATGGATATATGGCTGTAAACCAGATCATTTTCCTTGGAAGCTTGTCAAACAAGACAGGCGCAATTGCGATGAACATACCGACAAAGGCAACGTCCGCACGCCAGCGCAGTTCTTGTGGGTAGAACCCGTAGATCAACTGCGGGAACCGTTCACGGATAACCGCCCAGCAGGCACCTGTGGTACCTTCACCGTAAGCTTCCACGATATTGGC
>DAOUQS010000234.1 GCA_030625465.1 Amylibacter sp.
GATTTAAAACAAAGGAGTATGCGCAATGAGCGTATCTAACCTTACGACATGGAAAAGCCTTGCGGAAAAAGAACTGCGCGGGCGTGCGTTAAGTGATCTGACATGGGAAACCCCCGAAGGTATTGCCATCAAACCGCTTTATACTGCGGATGATCTGGATGCGGTGGATCACTTGGGTTCCACCCCCGGATCGGCGCCTTTCACACGCGGCCCGAAGGCCACGATGTATGCGGGTCGTCCGTGGACAATTCGCCAATACGCCGGTTTTTCCACTGCTGAAGAAAGCAACGCGTTTTACCGCAAAGGTCTGGCCAGCGGGCAGCAAGGCGTTTCCGTGGCTTTCGACCTGGCAACGCATCGCGGCTATGACAGCGACCACGAACGCGTGGTGGGTGATGTCGGCAAAGCTGGTGTCGCCATCGACAGTGTCGAGGATATGAAAATCCTGTTTGACGGCATTCCGCTGGATAAAATCAGTGTTTCAATGACGATGAACGGCGCGGTCATACCGGTGCTGGCCAGCTTTATTGTGGCTGGTGAAGAACAGGGCGTGGAGCGCGCAAAACTGTCCGGCACCATTCAAAACGATGTGCTGAAAGAGTTTATGGTGCGCAACACCTATATCTACCCGCCCGAGCCATCTATGCGGATTGTGTCGGATATTATTGATTATACCAGCCGTGAGATGCCGAAGTTTAACTCGATCTCGATCAGCGGTTATCACATGCAAGAAGCGGGTGCGACGCTTGTGCAGGAACTGGCGTTTACGCTGGCAGATGGCAAGGAATATGTGCGCGCTGCAATAGCACGCGGCATGGATGTGGATACGTTTGCGCCCCGCCTGTCATTCTTTTTCGCAATTGGCATGAATTTTTTCATGGAAGCGGCAAAATTACGTGCAGCACGCCTGTTGTGGCACCGTATTATGACCGAGTTTGACGCTAAAGATGAAAAGTCTTTGATGCTGCGCACCCATTGCCAGACCAGTGGTGTTTCTTTGCAGGAACAAGACCCCTATAACAACGCCATTCGCACCGCATATGAGGCAATGTCGGCGGTGTTGGGCGGCACCCAATCGTTGCACACAAACAGCTATGATGAGGCTATTGCTTTGCCGTCTGATGCGGCCGCACGACTGGCGCGCAACACGCAGCTGATCTTGCAAAATGAAACCGGTGTGACCAATGTGGTTGATCCGTTGGCAGGGTCTTATTACGTCGAAAGTCTGACCCAGGAACTGGCAGATAAAGCGTGGGAACTGATCTGTCAGGTTGATGAAATGGGCGGTATGACCAAAGCGGTTGAAGACGGCATGCCGAAGCTGGAAATTGAACGTGCGGCGGCGCAAAAACAGGCGCGTGTAGATCGCGGTGAAGATATTATCGTTGGGGTGAACAAGTTTCAAACCGATGAAGACGCGGGTATTGATGTGCGTATAATCGACAACTCTGCGGTGCGCGACGCGCAGGTCGCAAGGTTGAAAGATATCCGTAAATCACGCGATGCAGCAGCTTGTGAAGCGGCACTGGATGCCCTTGAACAAGGCGCGCGGAATAACGGTAATCTGCTGGATTTGGCCGTGGATGCGGCACGTGTTCGGGCAACTGTCGGCGAAATATCCGATGCGATGGAACGCGCGTTCGGGCGCCACAAGGCCAAGGTTAAACTACTGGACGGGGTTTACGGTGCGGCTTATGCGGGCGATCAGGGGTTTCAGGATATTCAATCGGATGTTGCTGATTTTACTACGAAATATGGAAAAAAGCCATCGATGATGGTGGTGAAAATGGGCCAGGACGGCCATGATCGTGGCGGCAAGGTTATTGCAACCGCATTTTCCGATATTGGCTTTGATATTGAAATGGGGCCCCTGTTTCAAACACCGGAAGAGGCCGCGATTGACGCGATCGAAAAAGGTGTTGATGTGGTCGGTATCTCGTCACAGGCCGCAGGCCACACCACGCTGGCACCGCAACTGGTGCATGCTTTAAAAAACAAAGGTGGCGGCGATATTATCGTGATTTGCGGCGGGGTGATCCCGCCCAATGATTACAACTTTTTGCGGCAGGTTGGCGTGCGGGCGATTTTTGGGCCGGGCACGAATATACCCGAAGCCGCCAAAGAAGTTTTGGAACTGGTTAAGCGTGCAAAAACAGAAGGAGCGGGCTGATGTCTTACAAAGAAGTTTACGGGAATTGGCAATCTGATCCGGAAGCATTCTGGATGGAAGCGGCGCAAGCTGTCTCATGGAATAAACAGCCATCAAAAGCGTTATTCGATGAAAATGCACCAATCTATGAATGGTTCAAAGACGGCGAAATAAACACCTGCTACAATGCTGTAGACCGCCATGTTGAAGCCGGGCGTGGTGATCAGGTTGCGATTATTTATGACAGCCCGATCACGGGAAATTCCACCAAGACAACTTATGCGGAATTGCTGGAAAAAGTATCGTGTTTTGCAGGCGGCTTACAGGCGCAAGGCATCACCAAAGGCGACCGTGTGATTATCTATATGCCAATGGTGGCCGAGGCCCTGATTGCGATGCTGGCCTGTTCACGCATTGGTGCGATACATTCGGTGGTTTTCGGTGGTTTTGCACCCGCTGAACTGGCGACGCGCATTGATGACGCAAGCCCGAAAGCCATTATTGCGGCCTCGTGCGGGGTCGAGCCCAGCGGTGTGATTGCCTATAAACCGCTAATTGACGGCGCCATTGAACTGGCGGTGCATAAAGTTGATTTTTGCGTGATTTTGCAACGCGATCAACTGGCCGCGGATATGATTGATGATCGTGATCTGGACTGGCATGATTTTCAACAAGGTGTGGCCCCTGCGGCGTGCGTTCCCATGCGTGGTGACGACCCTGTTTATATCCTTTACACCTCTGGCACCACGGGTGAGCCCAAGGGTGTTGTGCGCCCCACGGGCGGGCATATCGTGGCACTTAGCTGGACGATGAAAAACATCTATAATGTGGCACCGGGCGATGTGTTTTGGGCCGCGTCGGATGTGGGCTGGGTCGTGGGCCACTCTTATATCTGTTACGGGCCGTTGATCAATGGCAGCACCACGATTGTGTTCGAAGGCAAGCCTATCGGCACGCCTGATGCGGGCACATTTTGGCGGGTTATATCCGAACACGGTGTAAAATCGTTTTTTACGGCGCCTACCGCGTTTCGTGCAATAAAACGGGTAGATCCTAAAGGAGAATTTGTTAAAAAGTACGATTTGTCCTGTTTGAAGTATCTGTTTCTGGCAGGCGAACGGGCAGATCCCGATACAATTATATGGGCGCAAGACCAACTTGGCGTGCCTGTGATTGACCATTGGTGGCAGACGGAAATCGGCTATCCTGCGGTGTGTAATCCAGT
>DAOUQS010000127.1 GCA_030625465.1 Amylibacter sp.
TGTTGCCAATATCGAAATTACGGCGGTCGAGCGGGTTCAGGACAGTCTTGAAGAAATGACCAAAGCCCTGCGCCGGCTTTCATCGCAGGTCGATATGATTATCACAACGGGCGGTGTTTCTGTCGGGGATGAAGATCACGCGCATAATGCATTGCGGGATGCCGGCGGTAAAATCGCAGTGGCCGGTGTGGCGATTAAACCGGGCAAGCCCATCACCATCGGGCAGATAGATAACACGATCTACATCGGCCTGCCCGGCAATCCGGTTTCGGCTTTTGTCACATGGTCGATATTTGGCGCGCCTATTCTGGAAAAGCTTTCGGGGGCTTCAAAAGGTATTGATTTGCGCCGCCATGTCGTGGCTTCAAAAACCCTGTCCCATAAATTGGGGCGTTGCGAATTCCGGCCTGCAATGATTGTCGGCCATCAAGATAACGGGATCGAAGTAGTCGAAACACTTTCGGCAGTGCATTCTGCACGGCTTGGGCCATTGACAAATGCCGACGGTATGGTGTTGATCCCCGGAGACACAGAATCCATCGCAAAAGGTGGCCTGTTAGAGTTTTTGTCTTTTGGCAAAAGTTGAATATTTACGACGAAAGGTCACTTCATGAAAATAGCGTACACAATGTCACCCAGCCCCGGCGATATGGACGAAATACTGGCTCATTTGGCGACAAAGCTGGCGGAAAGTGGCCTGCGTACCTGTGGAGTTGCACAAACCAATACATCGAACGAGGAATGCCAACACCCTTGTGATATGGATGTTCTGGTGCTGCCAGACGGCCCTGTTATTCGCATATCCCAGTCTTTGGGCAGCGAAGCAAAAGGCTGCCGGCTGGACCCTGCGGCCTTAGAGGGTGCTGTAGCAGAGGTTAGCACGCGCCTTGCGAAAGGGGCGGACGTTCTTATCCTTAATAAATTCGGCAAGCACGAGGCCGAAGGCAGAGGTTTTAGGGATGTGGTTGCAGAGGCCCTGTCACAGGATATTCCGGTGATCACAGGCGTTAACAAACAAAATCTGGAAGCTTTCCTGGAATTTACCGGCGGTATGGCCGAGCAAGTGCCCGCGACAGTCGACGATTTGTCAAACTGGCTAACCAACACCAAATAATCGCTTGAACAGGGGCTAATGCCGGAACTTCGGCATCAGTCCAAGCAGGCTTTGAGTGTACGCGTGTTGTGGGGCGTTAAACAAGGCCTCGGTTTCAGCAATTTCCAGAATTTCCCCACTTTGCATCACCGCAACACGGTCGCACATCTGGCGGATAACCGGCAGATCGTGGCTGATAAACATCATGGTCAGGCCCAATTCTTCCTGCAGGTCTTTCAGCAAGTTCAGGATTTGTGCCTGAATGGAAACGTCCAGCGCAGAGGTGGGTTCATCACAGATCAAAAATCGCGGACGCGTGGCCAATGCGCGTGCGATAGAAATGCGCTGGCGTTGGCCGCCTGAAAACTCATGCGGGAATTTGCGCGCGGCACCAATACCCAGGCCCACGGTTTCCAGCAGTTCATCAACGATCTTTTTCACTTCTGCCTTGTCAGCCGCCTGCTTGTGAAAAACAATTGGCTCTGCGATGATATTTTCCACCCGCATACGGCCATTCAAAGATGAAAATGGGTCCTGAAACACCATCTGTGTTTGCCGACGATAGTAATTGCGTCTGTTCTTATCTTTCAGCTTGTTCAGGTCCGCCCCGCAAATAGAAATGTCGCCCGCAGTCGGTTCATAGATACCCGTCACACAGCGCGCGATAGTGGATTTTCCCGAACCGCTTTCGCCGACAATGCCGAAAACCTCACCTTGTTTGATATCGAATGAAATACCTTTCAGGGCGGTAAAATATTTGTGGTTACGTTTGAAAATACCGCGTTTGGTCACGAAATCCTGCTTCAGGTTTTCAACCGTTAGCATCGGGCCGTCGAAGTCTTCGTAGTCGCGGGTTTTGCCCAGCCACATGTCGGACAGTTTCATATCATCAGGGCGTTCCGTGACATCTTCAATATAAGTTACCAGCGGGAAACGGTCGACTTTTTTGTCGGGGCGCGGCACGGCGGAGATCAGGCTTTTGGTGTAGTCATGGGTCGGGCGATATAGAACATCATCCGTCTTGCCTATTTCGACCAGCTTGCCGCGATACATCACCGCAACACGGTCGGTCACCTCGGCGATCACACCCATATCGTGGGTGACCATGATCATGCCAACATTGCGATCCTCGCAAAGTTTGCGCAGCAGGCCCAGAATTTGGGCCTGAATGGACACGTCCAGCGCGGTGGTGGGTTCATCCGCGATCACAACTTCGGGGTCGGAACAAAGTGCCAATGCGATGACCACACGTTGGCGCATACCGCCGGAAAACTGGTGCGGGAATTGATCAACACGTTCCTCTGCATTTTCGATACCGACCTGGTTAAGTAGATCAACCGCGCGGGCACGGGCGGCTTTTTCATCCAGTTTCAGGTGCAGAATAATAGTTTCGATCAACTGTGCGCCCACAGTTTCAAGCGGGTTAAGCGAGGTTAGCGGATCTTGAAAAATCATCCCGATCCGTTTGCCGCGAATGGCTGATTGCAGGTTTTCATCCAGGTCGTCAATGCGCTCGCCCTTCAGCCAGACAGAACCGCCCGACACATAACCGGGGGGATCAAGCAGGGATATAATCGCGTTACCAACGGTGGATTTACCCGCACCGCTTTCGCCGACAATACCCAGAATTTCGCCCGGCTCAACGCTTAGGCTTACATCGTCAACAGCGGTGAAATCACCTTTGCGGGACGGGAATTTGACAGTCAGGTTTTTAATTTCAAGCAATGGCATTCTAGCGACCCTACTGTAACTTTGGATTAAGTGCGTCACGCAGCCAATCGCCAAAAAGGTTTACCGACAGGGATACGATGATCAATGTCAGCCCGGGGAAAATTGTGATCCACCATTCGCCGGAAAACAGGTATTCGTTACCAATGCGAATAAGGGTGCCAAGTGACGGGGTGGTAGGCGGCAGGCCGACCCCCAGAAAGCTAAGCGTTGCCTCGATAATAATGGCCAAGGCCAAATGCAAAGTGCCTATCACGAACACAGGGCCAAGCACGTTCGGCAGGATATGTTTGATCATGATGCGCGCAGAACCAAGCCCGATCACTTGCCCCGCTTGCACATATTCTTTGATCTTTTCGGTCATCACACTGGAACGCACGGTGCGGGCATATTGCACCCAGCCCGATATTGCGATGGCGAAGATCACCACATAAAGTGCCAGATCTTCGTGGATTTCCTTGGAAAGCACGGTGCGGAAAACCCCGTCGATCAGCAAGGCAATCAAGATGGCGGGGAACGACAGTTGCACGTCCGCGATGCGCATAATGATGCTGTCAACGCGCCCGCCGACATAGCCCGATATCAGCCCAAGGCTAACCCCGATCAGCAAGGATAGAAATACGGATGTGAAGCCAACAAACAGCGAGATGCGCAGCCCGTAAAAGATGGTTGATAGAATGCCGCGTCCCTGATCGTCAGTGCCCAGCAGAAAACGCGGATCACCCTGATCCATCCATGACGGCGGCATGCTGGCATCAAACAAATCAAGTGATGCCAGATCAAACGGGTTTTGTGGCGCTATAAGGGGTGCGAACACCGCAAGTGCGATCATGGTCAGGCCAGCTATCGCCGAAATATAGGCCATTGGCGTGTGTTTGAACGAATACCAGATATCATTATCCGCCAACCTGCGGCGGAAATCCTGATAGAGGCTTAGGTTTTCATTTTGCATCAGTCACCCACCGTGGTTCTAAGTCTGGGGTCAAGGACCACATATAAAATATCCACCAACAGGTTGATGGCGACAAAAATAAACGCAATCAGCACAAGGTAGGCGGCCATGATCGGCACATCGGCGTTACCGATCGCCTGAATAAACAACAGCCCCATGCCCGGCCACTGGAACACGCTTTCGGTGATCAGCGCGAATGCGATGATTGAGCCAAGTTGCAGACCGGTGATCGTAATCACCGGGATCAAGGTGTTTTTCAGGGCGTGTCTGTAGTGAATGGATTTCATGCTTAGCCCGCGTGCGCGGCCGAATTTGATGTAGTCGGTGCGCAGCACTTCCAGCATCTCGGCGCGCACCAGCCGCATGATCAGTGTCAGCTGGAATATCGCCAGTGTGATGGTAGGCAAGATCAGCGATTTGATGCCTGACCATGTCAGCAATCCGGTTGACCACCAACCCAGATCAACCACCTCGCCGCGCCCGAAGGTGGGCAGCCAGCGAAATACCACGCCAAACAACAAGATCAGCAGGATGCCGATCAGGAAAGTGGGTAGCGACACCCCGACAAGCGAGGATGACAAGAATAGTTTGGTCAGCCAGCTGTCTTTGTGAATTGCGGTATAAATGCCCATTGGCATTCCGATAAACAAGGCCAGCATTGCCGAAAGTATGGATAGTTCCAGTGTTGCGGGGATCCGTTCAGACAGTAACTGGCTGACGGGCACGCGCAAAGTGTAGCTTAAACCAAATTCGCCCTGCACGGCGTTTTTTGCAAAATTCGCGAACTGGATCACAAACGGGTCATTCAGCCCAAGATCCTCTTTTAATTGCGCGCGTTCAGCCACGGATGTATCTTGCCCCACCATGTTGCTGATCGGATCACCCACAAAACGCAACAAGGCGAAGGTGATCAGGCCGACCGCGATCATAACAAGAACGCTTTGGATCAGTCGTTTAGCAATAAAAGTTAACATGCAATGGCCCCCAAGGCTTGGTCTTCAAAAATATGGCGCGGACGATATTTCCGCCCGCGCCATATTCTATTTCAGTACAATCTTATTTACCGATCACAACATTTCTGATGTCCAGAACATTGTCCGCACGTTGTGAAACTGTAACCTTGTCGCTGGCACCCCAAGAAAGTGGTTGCTGGTGTAGCGGCAGATAGCCCACTTCATCCTGAACCAGCTTGAAGCCTTCTTCGATCAAAGCCTGGCGTTTTGCCTGATCTGTTTCAGAGCCGATCAACTTGGTAATTTCGTCAACACGGTCATTACAGTAGTTGCCCAGATTGAACGCACCCAGCTTTTCTTCTTCGTTCTGACAAGACAGCAGGTTTTGATAAACGTTGTGCGCATCAATAGAACCCGGTGTCCAACCCAGCAGATAGAAGCTGGTATCGTAACCGCCCTGTGCCAGCACCTTACCAAAGTATTTGGATTTTGGCTGGGCCAGCAGATCAACTGTGATGCCAACTTTAGCCATCAAGCTTGTTACCGCCTGACAGATTTTTTCGTCGTTCACATAACGGTTGTTCGGGCAATCCATGGTGACGGTAAAGCCGTCCGGATAGCCAGCTTCTGCCAATAATGCTTTTGATTTTTCAGGATCGTATGCATAAGGCGTATTCATCGCACTTGCAAAACCGTTGATTTGTGGTGCAACCATCAAACCTGTTGGTGTCGCGGCACCGCGCATCACTTTTTGGTCAATCGCATCAAGATTAATCGCATGTGCAAAGGCTTGACGCACACGGACATCTTTAAACGGGTTTTTACCTTTTACGGATGAATGCAGCAACTCGTCGCGGCTTTGATCCATACCAAGAAAAATGGTACGTGCTTCAGGGCCGGCCAATGGGCGCACACCGTCGGCCGCATCTAAACGAGACCAGTCTTGTACCGGCACAGGATAAACCAGATCCAACTGACCAGAGATCAGGGCCGCAACCCGTGTTGCCGCTTCTTTGACCGGGGTAAATTCTACCCGTGTGACGTTTGAAGCAATGCTTGTATCCCAATAGCCGTCGAAACGTTCCATGATTGTGCGTACGCCAGGTTGGCGTTCAACGATTTGGAACGGGCCGGTGCCGTTTGAATTGCTTGTGGCATAGCCCGGATCATTGGCGTTTTTGACGTTGCCTGATGCGGCCGCGCCATTTGCTTCTGACCATTCTTTATCCATGATATACAGGAATGTCATTTCCTGCATGATGATCGGTAGCGGGCCGTTGGTTGTAATAATAATCTTGTGGTCATTGACCTTTTCGATGGCTGTGATCATGCCGCCGCGTACTTTTTGGTCGGAACCGTCGGTCAGGGCGCGCTGCCATGAAAAGATCACGTCATCCGCATTGAAATCA
>DAOUQS010000170.1 GCA_030625465.1 Amylibacter sp.
AAAGCCGCCAAACGCTCGGTGGCGACAGAGTTGCGGAACTGGCTGAGGTACAACATGCCCAACAGCAATGCACAAAGGGCAATCAGATTGAATGCGATAATCCTTCGGGCCAGAGCGGACGACCAGAAATACCGTTTGCTCTCCGGCTTGATCACAGGCGACTTCTGCTTGGAATCCTGTTTGCGGCCATCAGATATTTTCATATCTGAAGCCGCGTTTATCTCTGCATTTGTCATGGTTTTTACTGTTCGTTATAACGGTAACCGATGCCATACAGCGTTTCGATAGCACAGAAATCATCGTCGACAGTCCGCATCTTTTTACGAAGTCTTTTGATGTGGCTATCAATAGTGCGATCATCAACATAAACTTGGTCATCATAGGCCACATCCATCAATTGATCACGGCTTTTCACAAAGCCCGGACGTGTTGCAAGTGCTTGCAGTAAAAGAAATTCTGTCACTGTCAAAGAAACGCTTTGGTTTTTCCAGGTAACCGCATGGCGCATCGGATCCATTGTCAGATCACCGCGTTCAATCAAGCTTTCATTCGCGGCTTCAGCAATGGGCGAGCCGGCTTCGGAATAGCGAACTTCCTGGCGGCGTAAAATCGCACGGATACGTTCAACCAGCAGACGTTGGGAAAACGGTTTGCGCACATAATCGTCCGCACCCATACGCAATCCCAGAACTTCGTCAATCTCGTCATCTTTCGATGTCAGGAAAATAACCGGCATATCTGTTTTCTGCCGCAACCGGCCCAACAGGTCCATACCGTCCATACGGGGCATTTTAATGTCCAGCACAGCCATATCCGGCATGTTTTCGTTGAAGGCATTCAGTGCCTGCAACCCGTCGTTATAAGTAGAAACCTCGTAGCCTTCAGCCTCTAATGTCATCGAAACTGAAGTAAGAATATTACGGTCGTCATCAACCAGTGCTATTTTAGCCATGCTGCCCTCTAAATATGTGCTCATATTTTTTTTATTATTCCCCGTACAGTCTGCCACCTGAGTCGCAGAATCAACTTAAATCTACCAAATACGGTGAAAGCGTGTCTTTTTTTCATCACAATTGGCCATTATTCCGCATAAGCGTTAGCGTTAACTGCGCGAAAATGACCTAAAAACGTACGTTTCATTCAAATAACGGCATGCTATACAGCCCCAACTTTCTTATGGAAGTAAGCAAATTCTACATGTTTGGTATTAATCAAACCTGATCACCAATGGCAAAAGTTCTTACAATTTTGTCTAAAGGAGCACAGATAATATGGAAACTGGTCGCGTTAACCCAACCCAAAGGTTGGAAAATACAGGCATTTCTGGCCTTAAATCCATCCATTATAACCTGCTGGAACCGGCTTTGGTTGAAGCAGCCATCAAAAAGGGCGAAGGCGAGCTGGGCCAAGGCGGCGCTTTTCTGGTTTCCACCGGTGAATATACCGGCCGTTCCCCCAAAGATAAATTTGTGGTGGATGAGCCTTCTGTCAAAGACAGCATCTGGTGGGAAAACAACCCGCCACTGGCAATTGACGCTTTCGAGCAATTGAAAAAAGACATGTTCGCCCATATGGAAGGCGGCGAATATTTCGTACAGGATTTGTTTGGCGGCTCTGATCCCGCCTATCGTTTAAATACCCGCGTGATAACAGAGCTGGCATGGCACAGCTTGTTCATCCGCACCATGTTGCGCCGTCCGGAAGCGGCCGAACTAGATAGCTTTATTCCGGAATTCACCGTGGTGAACTGCCCGACATTCCAGGCTGATCCAGCCAAACACGGTTGTCGCTCTGAAGTGATCATTGCAATCTCGTTTGAACAAAAGCTGATCCTGATCGGCGGCACCGAATATGCCGGTGAAAACAAAAAATCCGTATTTTCAATCCTGAACTACCTGTTGCCGGACCAAGGCGTTATGCCGATGCACTGCTCGGCCAACCATGCGATTGGCGACCCGTCCGACACAGCCGTATTCTTTGGCCTGTCAGGCACCGGTAAAACAACATTATCCGCCGACCCTAAACGGATCCTGATCGGCGATGACGAACACGGCTGGTCTGACACCACCACGTTCAATTTCGAAGGCGGCTGTTACGCCAAGACGATCAACCTGTCAGCCGAGGCTGAACCCGAAATTTATGCCACCACGCATAAATTCGGCACCGTGATTGAAAACATGGTCTATGACAAATACACCAAAGAGCTGGATTTCACGGATGACAGCCTAACCGCCAATATGCGTTGCGCCTATCCGCTGCATTATATATCCAACGCATCCGACGATTCCATCGGCGGCCAGCCAAAAAACATCATCATGCTGACATGTGATGCCTTCGGCGTACTGCCCCCCATTGCCCGTTTGACACCGGCGCAAGCGATGTATCACTTCTTGTCCGGCTTCACATCCAAAGTGGCAGGCACTGAACGCGGCGTCACCGAACCTCAACCGACATTTTCCACCTGCTTCGGCGCGCCTTTCATGCCGCGCCGTCCGGAAGCATATGGTGCGTTGTTGCGTGACAAGATCGCATCCACCGGCGCCACATGCTGGCTGGTCAATACCGGATGGACAGGTGGTGCTTACGGCACAGGCGCACGCATGCCGATCAAAGCCACGCGCGGCCTGTTAACCGCCGCGCTGGATGGCTCTTTGAACGATGCCACGTTCCGGCGCGATGAAAACTTCGGTTTCGATGTACCTGTCGCGGTTGAAGGCGTGGACAACACCCTACTTGACCCGCGCAACACATGGACTGACAAAGCCGCATATGATGCAAACGCGGCCAAGCTGGTTACCATGTTCTCGGATAATTTCGCACAATACGAAAAGCACGTCAGCGATGATGTGCTGGCCATAAAAATCGGCGCATTAAAGTAATACAGACAGATAAAACCGCGCTTTTTAAGCGCGGTTTTACTTTGGGATTGATAAATCTTCAGCGACCTGCAAATCTGCGCCCATGTTACGTATTTCATTAATCCTGCTATCCATCCTGACCAGCTGTTTCAAAGATGAAACGGTATCGGGGCAAACAGACGATGAAGTCGTCTGGCTTTTGTCAACAATCAACGAAGCCCCCGTTGCCGCGCGCATAACCATCACATTCCCGGAACAGGGCAAAATAGCGGGACAAGCACCATGCAATGCTTATTTCGGCGACCAGACCGCACCACTTCCATGGTTTGACGTCAAAGGAATTGGTGCCACAAGAATGGCATGCCCCGAACTGGAACTGGAAAGCCAGTATTTTGAACTGTTACAGAACATGACCACTGCGGAAATCACCGGCGACACGCTGGTTTTACGCAATGATGCTGGCAAATCTTTGGTGTTCGTAAACAAATAGGCACTTGAAATGCAAAGAACTATAAATGCAGAAAATGGGCAAAGATATTAGGAGCCTTACATGGCAAATATGAACGCTGTTGAAAACGATGTATTGGTTGCAGCCTGGAACGCTTCTGATAATCGCCAGGTACGAGGACTAATTCGACAAAGCCTAGGCTCTTGTGAAATTGATTTTCGTGGCTGTAAGATGAAAATTTATCCTAGAAACAACAATACAGAATTTCAAATATGGCGTCGCGGGCGACCTTTTGAAGAACCCGCTTTACGCTATATTTGCGAACTATATAAAGGCAAAAAAATTACGGCCTTTGATGTCGGTGCAAACGCAGGTATTTTTTCACTGCGTCTGGCGCTATCAGCCAGAAAGACATCTAAAATCATCGCCTTTGAGCCAAATCCGATTATGCTAAAGCGGCTTGAATATAATATCACGTTGAATGGCTTCAAAACGATCACCACCCACAATTGTGCAGTTTCGGATGAAACGGGCACCGTTGATCTATTGTTTGAAGAAGGCGGAAACCTTGGAAATGGGCAGCTTCGCACAAATGCGCAGCAAGCGCGCTCAAACTCTATCCCCGTCGAGGTCAAATTATTGGCAGATTTTTTCCCTAAAAAAGGGCCTGTTGATTTTTTAAAGGTTGATGTGGAAGGTCTGGAAGATCGCGTAATATTCCCCCTTCTCGACCAAGTGTCAAAAGACCTTCGTCCAGAACGGATTTACTATGAGGACAAGCATAATACGGCTTGGAAATATGACTTAAACAGTCGCATTAAGGATTGCGGATATGTTATAGAACGCGATTGGAAGGCTAATAAACTTTTCAAACGCGATGTATAAGTTGGCCAAGAGCTATTCTGAATTTGAATAGGGCCAGCCGCATTTTTCGTAACATTTATCGAACGACATGCACCTTCAGCTTAGGGCTTATTCACAGTTTTATGCAAAACTGCCAAAAATCGCGCGCGTGCATCAGGTAACGGGCGATTACCCAAAGCCGGGGCCAAGCGACGTTCCAGAAAATACCCTGTGGTTTTCAGTGCGGCAAGAACCTCGGACGCTTCTTTTGATGCGGTTTGCGCCCGTAAAAAGCGCGGCAATGGCAGCATGCGGTCCGCCCATGCGGCCCCCGCTTCACGACTGACCGCACGGCCTGATTTTGGCGATACATAGATCAGATCCTGTTGCACGCCGGTTGCCGCACAACTGTCCAGATCCAGACCGTAGCCCAATTCCTCTAACACCGCATATTCCCACAATGCATAGTCCGACAACCATGCACCACCCGCCGACATTTGATCGAACATATTTATCGTTTCTACGTATAATCGCGGATAGGACATGCGCTCGGGGAATGCGAAATTAACCAAGGCACAGACCGA
>DAOUQS010000133.1 GCA_030625465.1 Amylibacter sp.
GCCTTGTGGCAGGTCTCTGGCTTTCAAAGCCGCGCACCACCGCTTTAATCAACACATATCAAATTAATAAAACCGACACCGTCCTTTGGCGGCGTCTTGTGTATGATTAAAGGAATAATACAATGTTAAAGACACTTTTACGTGGCCTATCCGCAGCCCTTGCTGCCGCCACATTTGCAATGCCTGTATGGGCACATAGTATACCTGTCACCGATACGTTGGGCAGGGAAGTCATGATCCCGCATGCGCCGGAACGGATTTTGCTGGGCTTTTACTACGAGGATTTTTATGCAGTAGGCGGCCCTGATGCCTACGACCGTGTGGTCGCAATTTCGAAGGATGCCTGGTTTGGTTGGCGCAATCTGCAATGGAAAGCATATGCCGCTATCAATCCGCATCTGGAAGAATTGGCGGATGTGGGCGAAATTGATTCAGGTACATTCTCGCTGGAAGCAGCGATTGCCGCAAAGCCCGATGTCGCAGTGCTGGCCGCTTGGCAGTATAATGCGCTTGGGGCGGATGCAGACCGTCTAGAGGCCGCAGGCATTCCCATCGTTGTGCTGGATTATAATGCGCAAACTGTTGAAAAGCATGTGACATCAACCCTTGCATTGGGTGTGATTTTAGGGGCCGAGGATCGTGCCAAAGAACTGGCCGATAACTATGCTGCCGCAATCGCCGATATTGATGCGCGGATTGCCGGTATTGCACAAGAAGACCGCCCAAGGGTTTATGTGGAATTGGGCCGTAAAGGCGCCAATGAAGTCGACAACTCTTACGCCGGAACAATGTGGGGTGCTGTGGTTAACCAGGTTGGCGGGCAGAACATTGCCGACGGTCAAATCAGCAAATGGGCACCACTTAATCCGGAATATGTTCTGGCACAAAACCCGCAGGCGATTTTTCTGGCGGGATCAGGCTGGGTCGGGCGTGATGCGGCAGTTCTGATGGGGCCAAGCATTGACACCAAATTGACCCATGAACGGATGAGACCTTATCTGGATCGTGCGGGCTGGGATGGTCTGGATGCTGTGAAAAACGGTAATGTCTTTGCGGTTTATCATGGTGGCAGCCGTACACTTTACGATTACACATTCCAGCAGTTTATCGCCAAAGCGCTACATCCCGAAGCCTTTAAGGATGTGGATCCACAGGCCAATCTGGACGCGTTTTTCAAAACCTACCTGCCAATCCCGTTTACAGGTACTTATATGACACGTCTGAAATGACCGATAAAACGATGGCGCACCCTAGTGGTGCGCCTGACTACCGGGATTTGATGGCCAAACGGATGCTCTGGCTGGTCAGTGGTGCGGTATTGTTAATTGTTTCCATTATCGCCGACATATTGATCGGCCCTGCTTTTTTGAACGTATGGGACGTTGTCAAAGCCCTTGTGTTTGCGCACGATGTTGCACCTGTGGTGCAGGTGATTGTCATTGATATTCGTCTGCCGATGACACTGATGGCCGTGTTGGTTGGTATGTCGCTTGGGGTTGCGGGTGTGCATATGCAAACCATTTTGAACAACCCGTTGGCCAGTCCCTATACACTGGGTTTTTCTGCGGCGGCAGGTTTTGGTGCGGCTTTGGCGATCCTTACGGGGATCACATTGCCATTTTTGCCTATTATGACCGTCCCGTTTGCGGCCTTTGTTATGTCTAGCCTGGCCGCTGCACTGGTTTACGGCTTTGCACGAATGCGCGCCATGAGCCCCGAAGTTATGGTGTTGGCAGGGATTGCCACATTATTTTTATTCCAGTCATTGCAATCAATGGTGCAGTATCTGGCCTCACCCGAGGTTTTGCAGGCAATTGTGTTTTGGCTGTTTGGTTCTTTACTGAAAGCCAGTTGGGCCAATGTCCCGATTGTGGCTGTGATATTTATCTTTTGCAGTGTTCTGGTGCTACCGAATATTTGGCAATTGACCGCCTTGCGGCTGGGTGATGAACGGGCCGCCGCCATCGGGGTGAATGTGCGGGCTCTTAGGGCCAAGGTCTTTGTTATTGTGGCCTTGCTTACCGCAGGTGCGGTAGCCTTTGTCGGCACGATTGGTTTTATCGGTCTGGTTGCACCCCATATTGCGCGCATTCTGGTTGGGGAAGACCAACGTCTTTTATTGCCAATGTCAGCGATTACAGGTGCGCTAACCATGACACTGGCGTCAATTTTATCAAAAATCATCACCCCGGGCGGTATTATTCCCATCGGGATTGTCACGGCGGTAATCGGTGTGCCGTTCCTATTTCTTTTAATCATTTATGGCCGCAGGGGGCACTGGTGAGTTTACAAGTCAAAAATCTATGCGTGGCCTATAAAACGGTAACGGTATTACAAAATATATCTGCAAGTTTGCCAGCAGGGCTAATCACGGCGGTGATTGGTTGTAACGGGGCTGGCAAGTCCACCATGCTAAAGGCAATGGCAGGGTTAATTCCAATGTCGGGCCAGATGCATTTGGGGGGTGTGCCGCTTACGCAAGGAGGGGTGCATCGGGACATTGCCTATATGCCGCAGGAAACCAGTGCGACATCGTCACTGACCGTGCTTGAGGTTATCTTGCTGGGGCGGTTGCATTCACTGGGTATGTCTGTGCCGGAACAAATGATTACCCAAGCCTATCAGGCGCTGGATGCTTTCGGGCTGTCATCTTTGCAGGCGCGCACACTGGATGCAATCAGTGGCGGGCAACGCCAGCTTGTCTATCTGGCACAGGCGATGTTTCGTAATCCGCGTGTCTTGTTGCTGGATGAACCCACAGCGGCACTGGATTTGCGACATCAACTGCTTGTGCTGGAAACCTTACGCGGGTTTGTGGACAAAACCGGCGGTATTGTGGCGGTGGCGATGCATGATCTAACGCTTGCGGCACAGTTTTCAGATCAGGTGATCGGGCTGAAAGACGGGCAGGTTCTGGCCTGCGGGGCGCCGTGCGATGTTATGGTGCCGGATCATCTGCGTGACATGTACCGGATTGAGGCAGAGGTTCACCGGACCGCTATGGGGCATCTTCAGGTTACACCGCTTCGCGCCATGAATTGATTATAGCCCCGCAACCAGACGATCAATCAGGGTGCCAAGGGTCTTGTCGCATTTTTCCAGCTGTTCAAGGCTGACGTATTCATCGGGTTTATGGCCTTGCGCCATAGACCCCGGACCGCAGATCACGGTGGGAATGTCGAGTTCTTGGTCAAACAAGCCGCCTTCGGTGCCAAAGGCCACTTTTATGGTGCCGTTAGCACCTGTCAGCGACTTCACGAAGGATACCACCTGCGCGTCCGTGGGGGTGTTCAGACCAGGGTAGGTGAAAGCGGTATTGATGTTAATCGCCACTTCCGAGGTCTGTGCGCGCGCTTTTTCGGTAATCTTGTCCGCAGCTTTACGTATCTGCGCCAGTATTATGTCGGGATTGTCCTGTGCGATGCTGCGAATTTCAAAATCCAGAGTACACAAGTTCGGCACGATGTTCACCACAAGCCCGCCGTTGATTTTCCCGACATGCACCGTGGTGTAAGGCACATCGTAATCGGCGTCTTTTATGCCGGTCTTTACAATATCTGCCTGTATGGCGCGTAATGCAGTTACAAAATCAGCCGCCAGGTGAATGGCGTTCATGCCGGTGGGGGCAAGGGCGGAATGTGCCTCTTTGCCGATGCAATCTGCGTGCAGGGCGGTTTTACCCTTATGCCCTGTGGCGACCGCCATATTTGTGGGTTCGCCTACGATGCAAAACAACGGGCGGAACGGGGCGTTTTTGAGCATGTCGATCAAGCTGCGCACACCGATGCAGCCAATTTCCTCATCATATGAAAATGCAAGATGCAGCGGCGTTTTCAAAGGCTTGCGTGATGCTATTAATGCAGTGGAAAGGGCGGAGGCCAAAAAACCCTTCATGTCGCAAGTGCCCCGACCATAAAGTCGCCCGTCTTTGCTGGTTAACTTAAACGGAGGCACTGTCCAGTCTTGCCCTTCCACAGGCACCACATCGGTGTGGCCTGACAAAAGCACGCCTGCACGGTCTTTGGGGCCGATGGTGGCATATAGGTTGGCTTTGGTGCCGCTTTCATTCTTGATCAGGGTTACTGCGGCACCGGCTTGTTCCAGCAAATCCTGCACATAATCAAGCAGACCAAGGTTGGAGCGGTGACTGACGGTATCAAAAGCGATCAAACGATCCAGAATTTCTATAGTTTTCATATCATAACTATGCCCCAGCGCCGGTATGAATGCTATAGGTAAACTACAAGCGCCACACCTGTCCCGGGGCCATGGCAACGAATTTATCGCGATCTATTCCATTTTCATCCAATGCTTTTGCCAGCCCGTTTTTTGGCTCTTCAATAGGTTCATTGGTTAGCTGGAATGTACCCCAGTGATGGCCCAAGGCGTATTTTGCTTTGCAAAGTTTGAACCCTTCAACCGCTTCAAACGGGTCCTGATGCTGGCCTTTCATAAACCAACGCGGCGCATAAGCCCCGATCGGCAAAATGGCCAAATTAAAATCACCGTGCTTTTCGGCGGCCTGTTTGTAGTTAATCCCTGAATGAAATCCGGTATCGCCCACATGGTATATCCGTTTGTTTCCGGTCTGGATCACAAATGCCGCCCACAGTGCCATTCGGCGGTCGGTTGCGGTTCTTGCAGACCAGTGGTGGCACGGCTCGAAATGTATCTGTGTATCATTGGCCAGCGTGACCATATCGCCCCAGTCACCGGTTTTAATCTGCGCGCCTGAAATCGAGTTGTTCAAAATCGCATCATTGCCCAATGGTGTGATGATTACCGGATTGTCGCGTTCAACAAGTTTGGCCAGTGTTACAATATCAAGGTGGTCGTAATGATTATGCGTCAACAAAACCGCATCAATTTTCGGCAAATCCTTGAAGTTGACACCGGGCGGATTGACCCGTTTGGGGCCGGCAAGGCGAAGCGGGCTGGCGCGGTATGATAAAACCGGATCGGTGATTATATTCAGACCGTTAACTTGTATTAAAAAACTTGCGTGACCGATCAAGGTGACGACCAGTGCCGCATCGTTCACGCGCGGGCTTGGCACCGTACCTGCATGTACGCTGTCATAGTTTGCAGGCCATTTTGCTTTTGTTTCCAGTATTTGCCATTTCAGCAAATCAATAAAATGCCCGGGCGCTACACCGTCGGGATTGAAAAAAATCCGCCCGTCAAAGTGGTCTGTTATCGGCCCGGAATAATAGGGGTTTTTTGTTTGGCTTAGGCTAAACCATTTTAGAAATTTTCGACGGTTCATTGTCTACCTTGTATATTTGCCCCGATAAAACGGAAAGTGACTGTAATCCTAGTCCGGTGCAAAGCCCGCAATAAGGTTTTTAATGCCGAATATTGCACCAATAACAATTGCAGCCAGTGTGACAGGGGCGGAATAGGACAAGGTAGAAAATGCACTGACGCCCTGACCGATTGAGCAACCCACAGCAATTATGCCGCCCACACCCATCAGGCATGCGCCAGCCACTTGCCGCCCAAGTTCGCGCGGGTCTTCACAGGCTTCCCACCTGAAATGCCCTTTGATCTTTGACCCGATAAATGCCCCCAGCATTACCCCCAGAACAGAGCCGGTGGCAAAGCCAAATCCAGCACCAGATGAGGTCATCAGGTACAATAGCGCGGCCCCCAGCGGTGCTGTGAACGTGTGGCCGCGCATAACAATCTCTTCGAAACTGGCTTCACGTAGCGCGCTTGTTCCCCAAAAAGCACTGGTGATGGCAAGGCCCGCTGCAATACCCCAGATAATGTCTGCTTTTCGTTGCCTTAAGGGCGCGTACCTTAAGGCCCAAATGATCAGGGCGGTGGCAATCAGGGCGGCAAACACTATAGGTGGCGCCCCCGTGATGTCCGACAGTAAATGTGCAAAGCCTTGCGGCTCGGTCGTATCAATGGTCGGGAACAAAATAACCCGTAGGGGT
>DAOUQS010000183.1 GCA_030625465.1 Amylibacter sp.
ACCACAACAGGCGCAGCTTTGTGCGATCTCGTTTTCGTGGTGCGGGAATTGCAAATCAAGTCCGCCGCCGTGGATGTCGAAGCTTTCGCCAAACAACGCGCGTGACATCGCCGAACACTCAATATGCCAACCGGGCCTGCCATAACCCCAAGGGCTTTCCCAGCCGGGTTGGTCGCCCGTGGACGGTTTCCACAACACAAAATCCATCGGATTGCGCTTGTAGGGCGCCACTTCCACCCGCGCACCTGCGATCATATCGTCAACGGAACGGCCCGACAAAGCGCCGTAGTGTTCATAGGAATTCACATCAAACAACGCATGGCCCTCGGCCTCGTACGCGTGGCCCTTGGCAATCAATTCTTCAATCATCGCGATCATCTGCGGGATATATTCCGTAGCCCTTGGCGCCTTGTCAGGCTCCAACGCCCCCAATGCCCCCATATCGTCCAGAAACCAGCCGATTGTTTCGTCCGTTATATCGCGAATAGACCGCCCCGTCTGTTCCGCCTTGGCGTTGATTTTGTCGTCCACATCCGTGAAGTTGCGCGCATAGGTCACGTGGTCAGCCCCGTACACATGGCACAGCAAGCGGTACAGCACATCAAACACCACCACAGGGCGCGCGTTGCCGATATGGGCACGGTCATACACGGTCGGCCCGCAGACATACATGCGCACGTTATCCTTATCCAAAGGGGTAAAAACATCTTTGGATTTAGTCATGGTGTTATAAAGCTTAATCTCGGTCATAGTCTCTCACACGGTTGTCCCCCGAGGGCCTATCACTTACTTACTGTTTTGGAAATAAAAGAACGGCCCGCGCGGATGTCTAGCAGGGTATAATACAGCAGATGATGCAAATTGTTCTCATGCAGCCACCCTAAAGCCAAGCCAGCATGATTTGCAAGCCCTAGGCGGCAGTTTTCTGTTTGTGCCTATGCTTGAAATACGACCAGCCGATAATGCAGAAATAAGCCAGATCAAGGGCCACAAGACTGGCCCACGGATAGGTCAGCAACATCGCCACAAGCGTCGCAAACCCCAGCAGAATATAGGTGATACGCCTGCGCCGCACAGTTGTGGTCTTGAACGAATAGGTCGGTATACGGCTGATCAGAAGCACACCCACACCTGCCATATAAAGTGCGATTAGGCCCGCATAGGATTGCACCTCATTAGGCCAAAGAAACGACAGGAACATCGGCAGCAGCACCAGCATCGCACCCGCAGGGGCCGGCACGCCGGTGAAAAACTCGCCATTGCTATCGGTTTCCGCTTTGCTGTCCGCATTGAACCGCGCAAGGCGCATCACACAGCACACCGCGAAGAACAAAACCGCGATCCAGCCCGCACGTTTCAAATCCTGCAACGCCCAGGCATAGATCACCAGTGCCGGTGCAATGCCGAAATTGGCGAAATCCGCCAAGCTATCCAGCTCGGCGCCCAACTGGCTTTCCGATTTCATATAACGCGCAACACGCCCGTCCAAACCATCCAGAATACACGCCAGCAAGATCAGATAGACCGCACCCACAAAATTATCCTGAAACGCAAAACGAATAGCTGTCAAACCGGCACAAATTGCGCCCACCGTAATCAGGTTGGGCAACAAAGACGCCAGCGGCAATTCGCGTTCATTTTTCTGCGGGGTGTTGTTTTCCTGAACCAGCTTAACCATAATTTACTCCATCCGTCCCGAACGTGGCGCATCCTTGGATGTCAGATCAGCCAACACTGTTTCGCCTGCAACCATGGTTTGCCCCAACGCGACCAGCGGGTTCACCCCGTCCGGCAGATACACATCCAGACGCGACCCGAAACGGATCAACCCGAAACGTTCACCAGTGCGCAATTCCTGATCTTTTTCCACAAAGCCCAGAATACGCCGCGCCACAAGGCCCGCGATCTGCACCACAACCAGCTGACGACCGTCCGCCATTTCGATACACATCGAACTGCGTTCGTTATCCGCACTGGCCTTATCAAGCGAGGCGTTCAGGAACTTGCCCGGGCGGTAAGCCAAAGCTTTAACTTTACCGGCAACCGGCGCGCGGTTGATGTGGCAGTTGAAAACGCTCATAAAAACGCTGACCCGCAGCAAGGGGTCTGATCCCACGCCCAATTCCTCAGGCGGAACTGCCATTTCAATCAATGACACAACCCCGTCCGCAGGGCTGATAATCAAGCCTTCGCGCGTGGGAACCGACCGTATCGGGTCGCGGAAAAAATAGTAGCACCAGATGGTAAGAATAACACCGATCCAGCCCAATACGTCTGAAAGCAGGAATAAAACAACGGTAATCGCGGCGAAAATACCGACAAATTTCAAGCCTTCTTTGTGCATAGGCTTCACAAAGGTGTTTAACATACTGACTGACACTGTGGATATAATCCCTATCGTAAAAGCGACATTATTGACGCAAATGAACAAGCCCGCGTTCCCGTTTTGCGTCCAAATCAACACATGATCGATCTAAACTGGATAGCAGTCCTGATTAACCGCACCACCGGTGCAGGTCGCGGACGTGCGGCCCGCGGTTCGCCTGCTTTTTGCTTATAAATTAGGAATAATCAAGCAAATTGCAAGGAAACCCCAATGTCCGAAAACAAAACCCGCAGATCAGGCGGGCGCGCCGCGCGCCAAGCCATGCGTGCAGCCCCACTGGCCGAAAACATCCGCCCGATCCGCGCAGGTATGGAAGGCGGCACATACAAGCCACTTTCCGACCGCGATATGGAACGCATCCATGAAACCGCGCTATGTGCGCTGGAAACCATTGGTCTAGCCGATGCGCCACCAAGCGGCGTGGAAATAATGACCAAAGCAGGTGCCATATTGGGCGATGATAACCGCCTGCGTTTCCCGCGCGCCTTGGTCGAAGACATGCTGGCGAAAGCCGCGAAAGAGGTCATACTTTACAGCCGTGACGGCAAGAACGATTTGGTGCTTTCAGGCAACCGCGTCCACTATGGCACTGCGGGGGCCGCGGTGCATCTGGTTGACGTGGAACACAATGAATACCGCGAATGCACGGTGCAAGACCTGCATGATGCCGCCAGAATTATGGATCGTCTGGACAATGTGCATTTTTTCCAACGACCGATGGTTTGTCGTGATATTACAGATAATTACGAGATGGACTTAAACACGATTTATGCATCGTGTTCCGGCACAACCAAGCATGTCGGCACCAGCTTTAGCGAACCTGCATTCGTGCCGGGTGCGCTGGAAATGGTCTACGAAATTGCAGGCAGCGAAGCGGCTTTTCGCGCGCGCCCCTTCGTCTCTAGCTCGAACTGTTTCGTTGTGCCCCCGATGAAATTCGCCACTGAATCCTGTGAAGTGATGGAGCTGCTTATCCAGGGCGGCATGCCGATCCTGCTTTTGTCCGCAGGCATGTCAGGCGCCACCACACCTGCCAGCCTTGCCGGCGCGATTGCGCAGGCCACGGCGGAATGTCTTGCGGGGCTGGTCTATATCAATGCGATAAAACCCGGCCATCCGGCGATATTCGGCACATGGCCGTTCGGCCTTGATTTGCGCACGGGGGCCATGTCTATCGGGTCCGGCGAACAAGCGCTTTTGACCGCAGGTTGCGCGCAGATGCACAAGTTCTACGGCATTCCGGGCGGCGGGCCGGGCGGTGCATCGGACGCCAAAATGCCCGACATGCAGGCCGGGTGGGAACAGATGTGTTCAAATGTCATGGCCGGCCTTTCCGGTATGAACCTGATATACGAGGCTGCGGGCATGCACGCGTCCCTACTGGGCTTTTGCCTTGAATCCCTGATCTTGTCGGACGACTTGATCGGGCAAGCCCAGCGTTGCGTACGCGGGATCGAGGTTTCGGATGAAACCCTGGCACTGGACCAGATCGCGGACGTCTGCCTAAACGGCCCGGGGCATTTCCTGGGCACCGACCAGACGCTTGACAGGATGCAAACCGATTTCGTCTACCCCACCCTTGGGGATCGCACATCGCCAAAAGAATGGGTTGAAAAGGACAAGCCCGACCTGATCGAAAAAGCCATCAGGATGAAGAACCAGATACTGGCCGAACGGTCGGATGCAAGGTTTAACCCCGAACTGGATGCGGCATTGCGCAAGCATTTTGTGATCCACCTGAAAAGGCAATAACGTAGGGTGGGCTTCAGCCCACCCTACGACATGGCATCGCAGCCCACCCCCCCAGAGGGGGATGGGCTGCGCAATCAAAGATCATGCTCTATGGGTGCAGCATTTTCGACCCTATCAAACTTGGTGCTTATAGGTGGGGTATTTAATTAAACCCCATCGTCATTAAAGTACGCATCATCTAACTTCT
>DAOUQS010000084.1 GCA_030625465.1 Amylibacter sp.
GGTCTGGCCTTGGTCGTTCTGACCCGACGGCGCAAACTGGCCTAGCTGGGGTTTGAGCAGCCGTTAATCTCGATTGACTGGTCTTTGCTGATTAGCGTTAGCCGCATTGCGTTTTGGTCCAGTTCAAAAGGTTCACTGGAAAACGAGACCAGCTCTGCCTTGGCCACAATCGTATTTCCGGTACTTTTCAGAGCGACCTGTTCGACCCATATATCCGCACCCGGATATTCAATGACACTTTGCAAGACTTTCGGTGTTTTATCACTAAACGCAATGCGGGCGACAATGCTGACCCCGTCTTTGATCGATGCTATTTGACATGAAACCGTCTGGACATTGCTTTCTTGTGCCGTGCGCGGACGTGCGGCAAGTGCGGTTTCTATCGTGGACCGGTGCGTTGTCGTGCCGGTATCCAGTATGGCTTCGATATGTGATGTGACGGGCACGCAAACCTCACTGCAAACCCCGAAATCAACTTGGGCATTTAGTGTGATGGGTTCGCCAGCGGTCACTGGTGTGACTTCAAAGGGTAAAATAAACTCACCTTTATAACCGATTGTGCTAATGCTGTACTGGACAAAAATCTTTGGTGACGGCCAGTGAAATTCCACTGAGCCCAGATTTTTAGAACCATCCCAGTCAAAGCTTGGCGGTATGCCGTTACTGCTTGGCGCCCGCCAATAGGTTTTCCACCCATCTTCCAATGTAATGCGGACTGCGGCCATATGTGTGCCGCTTGTCGTGCGCCAGCCCTGTAACAGGTCGATGTTTTTAATGCCGATCTGGCGATCAGTATCCTGCGCTATGCCGACCATTGGCAGCAAGGCTAATACAATTCCAAATTTCAGACCGTAGTTAAGCATATATTCCATCTCGGGTTCAGTGCTTGTTTTATACATCTATTGCTGAAGTAAAAGTAACAATATGGCGATATAATGAACACTGCAAGGTATTCCCTTGCGCAGCACAGGCTTCTGCCGCATCGTGAAATCATGGATAAAAAAACCAAAACCCCGCATCTGGACGGCAAATTGCTGATCGCCATGCCCGGCATGGGCGACCCCAGATTTGATAAGTCATTGATTTATATGTGTGCCCATTCTGAAGACGGGGCCATGGGGCTGATTATCAACAAACCTGCGGAAGATTTGCAGTTTTCCGATTTACTTGAACAATTGAAAATTACTCCCGCACAGTCATATCGCCCGATAGAGATACATTTTGGTGGCCCGGTGGAACATGGTCGCGGGTTTGTGCTGCATTCAAAAGACTATATTGCCGAGGATTCAACATTAGAGGTTAATGACGAGTTTGGCATGACTGCTACCCTGGATATTCTTGAGGATATATCACAAGGGAATGGCCCCGATGCCTGCCTTTTGGCCTTGGGATACGCCGGTTGGGGGCCGGGGCAGTTAGAGGATGAAATCCGCGCAAACGGCTGGCTGATTTGTGATGCGGATTCCACCTTGATTTTCGCGTCGAATAATCAGGATAAATGGCACGAGGCGATTGAAAGTATTGGTATAGACCCGCGCCTGTTGTCCGCAACCGGTGGCTCTGCCTAGCCTCGTGGTGCCGCAGCACGGTTCAAACGATCATTTATCGCCAGCCCCAGACCTGTCTTGGGTATCGGGCTGATTGCAATCGTCGGTATGTTGCCATCGCTGGCTATGGTGTCAATTCTGCGCAGATACGAAAACAGGTTCGCCGCCGCTTCCACAAGATTGCCTGTCTTGGACAGGTTCAGCGCGGCCGCAGCGCAATCCGGCCCGTAACCCAACAGAACCTCGTTTTTTTCAATGGTATTTGCATCCAGGCGCACGCGCGCATGCGGGGCGTAATGTGATTGCAACTGCCCGGGGGATTGCGGTGTTGCGGGGTCACTTGGCACTAAGAGTTTTTGGCCAAGCGCTTGTTCGATACTTTCAACCGGAACACCGCCTGCACGCAAAAGCGACACATCTGTATCGGTCACCTTTAAAATCGTGGACTCCAGCCCGACAGTGCAGGCGCCGCCATCAAGAACCCCGTCAATTTTGCCATTCATATCTGCCATGACATGTGACGCGTTAGTGGGGCTGATACGCCCTGACGGGTTGGCCGAGGGTGCGGCCAGCGGCCCGCCGAATGCTTCCAACAATGCCTGCGCCGTTGGATGTTGCGGTATGCGAATGGCAACGCTGTCCAAGCCTGCCGTGACCAGTTCGGATAGGCCATGACCGTCGCGAAGCGGCAAAACCAGACTTAGCGGGCCGGGCCAGAAAGCGGACGCCAATTTCAACGCAAGCGTATTAAAGCAGGCAAATTGCTTTGCCAGATCAAGATTGGCCACATGCACGATCAGCGGGTTGAAGGCGGGCCTGCCCTTGGCTGCATACACGCTGGCAACTGCCTGCCCGTTGCGCGCATCGGCACCCAGCCCGTAGACGGTCTCGGTTGGGAATGCGACAAGGCCACCTGTTGATAAAACTAGGGCGGCTTCGGCGATACCGTTTTTCCGAGGGTCAAAACTGCGCGTCTTCAAATCAGTTCCCTGACATAATCTGTATTGTAGGCCCCGCAACATCGCGGTACCTTTGGAAAGTTGGTTTGTCATAAACCGACATGAAACCGGATGCAAAGATTCTGATCGCATGGGAAGATAGAACAAGATGAATAAAATATTTGGCAATATAAGATATCCGTTCGAAACAGCCCCTGAAGAAGGTGCGGCTATCGAGGTTGCAAAAGGTATTTTGTGGATACGTCTGCCGCTGCCTATGGCGTTGAACCATGTGAATGTTTACGCGCTGGATGATGGCGACGGTTGGGTGATTATCGACACTGGCTACTATTCCAAACGCGGTATCAAGCTATGGGAGACCCTGCTGAAAGGGGCGTTGAAGGGCAAGCCGGTGAAAAAGGTGCTGATGACGCATCACCATCCCGATCATATCGGCAATGTCGGCTGGTTTCAAAAGGAACACGGGGTTGAACTGATCTCGACCCGCACCGCCTGGCTATATTCCCGAATGATGATTTTGGATGTTCAAAAGGAATGGTCGGAAGAATTGATCGCCTTTTACAAATCAACAGGAATGGATCGGGCGGAATATGATCAACGGATGAAAAACGGGCCGTTCAACTATGCCGATATCGTGCATCCGATGCCGTTGGGCTTTACGCGGATCTGTCAGGATGATGTGCTGACAATCGGGGATCGCACATGGACGGTTCATATCGGAAACGGTCATGCGCCTGCACATGCAACGCTATGGTGCAATGAAGCGCCGCTGGTGCTGGCGGGTGACCAGATATTACCGGGTATTTCCTCGAATGTTGGTGTTTATGCCACCGAACCTGACGCCGATCCTTTGGCGGAATGGTTGGAAAGCTGCACGCGGTTATCCTTGATTGCAACGGAAGATCACTTTGTTTTGCCGGGTCACAAGCTGCCCTTTACCGGGTTGCCTGCGCGGTTGAACCAGCTGATTAAAAACCATCACCACGGTCTGGAGCGGCTGGAAGTTTTCCTGCAAGAGCCAAGAACCGCTGTCGAATGCTTCCCGTTGTTGTTCAAGCGTAAAATCGAAGGCAGCAACTACGGGCTGGCGATGGTGGAAGCCATGGCGCATTTGAATCATCTGTTATTGGGCGATAAGGTGACAAGAACTGCCGATAAGGACGGGGTATGGATATGGCAAAGCAAACAAAACTAAACGAACGGATAAAAAACACGGCTGAAGCGGTAGAGGCCGCCGTTTTGCCCGAGGCATATGCGGTTCATGTTGATGGGCAAACATCCCCCTGTGCAGAGCAAAAACCATTGCCTGCCGCCATCGCAAGAAAATCACTGGAGCAAAAATCACCGGCGGAATGGGCGTATGAGCGGATTATTTTGTATATCCAGAGCTTTGAAGAACAACTGGATGGCGACCATGAGGTCGGTATGGGCTTTGTCGGTGGCGACATCGGCACCTTGAAAATCAAAGGCATGGGTTTTTTCGCGCCCGACATGATTACTTTTTACGGCGAAGACCCCGATGGCGGTAAAATGCAACTGGTACAACATGTTAACCAGCTTAATGTTATGCTGGTTTCCGCGCGAAAGGATGATGCGCAAGCCGAACCAAGCCGTATAGGGTTTAAACTGGCAAAGCGTTTGGAAGAAAAGCAAAGCAGTTAGCGGAAAATACAACCGCAATTTAATATCAAGACTTTGCAAACACACAAAATTGTGAAATACAGTCCGCTAAATATAAGGTAGGGATCTAATCATGGCTAAATACAAACACGGAGAAATGAGCGTCGTTGCGCAGGAAGAAACGTTTAATGGGTTTATACGCTGGGCTCTTCGTATTGGATTCATCAGCATTGCTATTCTTGTTTTCCTGGCGATCTTCAACTCGTAAGTTTTCGTGATCATCGGGGATATAATATGAAACTGTTACGTTGTGCCGCGCTGTTGTTTACAGCGGTTTTTTTATCGGCATGTGCCTATGGCACCAAAGATCAATACGCATCCAAAACCTTTGTCGAGAAATTCACATATGTCGGGGATGAAGCACCCTCACTGACATTGCTGACTATGATCAACAATGCAACGGGCGCAGGTGGGCATTCATCTTTGCTGATCAATGGCAGCCAGACCGTGATGTATGATCCTGCGGGCCGCTGGAAGCATTCACAAGTGCCTGAACAGCATGATTTGCTGTATGGAATAAATGACCAGGTTTTGCAGTATTATAAATCATTCCACGCACGCAGTTCACATCATGTGGTGTCGCAAAAAGTATTCGTGTCCCCGGAAGTTGCCGAAATGGCAATTGCCGCGTCAAAGGAACAAGGGCGGGCGCTGGATGCGACATGCGCAACAAATACGATTGCGATCCTGCACCAGTTGCCGGGCTTTGAAGAAGTGAAGTTTAGCTACTTTCCGGCAAAACTGATGCGGAATTTCGACGAGCTTGATGGTGTGATAACAACCAAATACTATGAAAACGACGAAGGTCAGAATTAAGTTCTGACCAACGTTAGCCAAAAATAAACCCCCGTAAGCGGATGCTTGCGGGGGTTTTAATTGGCCTCGGGTTAACCCCGAAACCGATGTTCGTTTAAAGTCTTACAAAAGACCTTCACGCTGGGCTTTTTTACGAGCCAGTTTGCGCGCACGACGAATTGCTTCGGCTTTTTCACGAGCACGTTTTACGCTTGGTTTTTCGTAATGTTGCCGAAGCTTCATTTCACGAAATACACCTTCGCGTTGCAATTTTTTCTTGAGGGCACGAAGTGCCTGATCAACGTTGTTGTCGCGTACTGATACCTGCATGTGGTTACACCACCTTTCTAGAGTTAGAGTTTGCAGAATTGCAGGAATGCGCCGTATAGCAGGGCTTCGCGGCTTTGTCTAGGATTCGGATTGCCCCATTTTAATGTCCGCAATATGCGCAGGCATTGTCACATCAGGCAGATTTCGCGGGTCGGGAATGGCGGGCATCAGACGGGTTTCTATAGGCACCACACCGGCCCAGATCGGCAGGCTGTAATCCGCATCATCGTCATTGGGCCCGCCTTCACGGATTTTGCTGGACCCTTCGGTGATTTTCAATCGCAGCACGCCGGTCGCCTTCAGCTCTTTTGCGCTCATCGGTCGCAAAACATCCCAACGACCGGGCATCATAGCATCAAACATAGCCTTTAAGGCTGCTGCTTTATGGTCCGGATCAGTGACGGGTTCTGCATCCCCCAACAACATAACCGAGCGGAAATTAACCGAGTGATTAAGCCCCGACCGCGCCAGAACCACACCATCCAGTGATGACACTGTCAGGCAAACAGGGTTGGAACGCGACCCTCGAATGGCCGAGCTGGCACTGGATCCGTGCCAGTAAACATAATCCCCTTCGCGCCATTGCAAGGTCGGCATGACAAAGGGTGCCCCGTCACGCAAATAACCGATGTGACAAAAGGGAATGGCATCAAGAATAGCATTGATCTGTTCACGATCATGGCTACCCCTTTCATGGCTGCGTTTTACGCGGGTGCGTTCAGTTTTAAGGGTCATGGCTTTCTCCGATTGTTTTCCATGTGCTTGCATCCATTTTGGTTTTATATAAATATCCAATTTACAATATTTTAATTGGGCCAATTTATATGTCGCACGCTATATTCCTGTCTGTTGATCTGGATGCGCGATCAACTAATCCGCTGTTTCAACAACTATATGACGCGCTTAGCCAAAGCATCCAGAAAGGTCGGATCAGTGCAGGTACACAGCTGCCTGCCAGCCGTATATATGCGCGTGAAATTGGCGTATCACGCGGCACAGTGCAGGCCGCATATGATCAGTTGATTGCTGAAGGATATGCGCAAGCACGGCGCGGTGCGGGTGTTTATGCGACAGATATAAGCACAACGGCGCAAGAGTGGGTGGCGCAAATCAAACCGCATCATGCAAAAGCCCCTGTACCCAACCCTGTGCGCCCGTTTTCCCACGGCGTGCCCGACATGCGGGCCTTTCCACATGCATTATGGGCACAATATGTCGGGCGGGTGGCGCGTGCAGAACCTGCGGGCCTATCGGAAATGTCTGACATTTTCGGCGATTGGCCGCTACGTTGCGCAATTTCTGCACACTTGCGCGATTGGCGCGGGGTTCTTGTATCACCCGAGCAGGTGGTTATCACGGCAGGTGCGGCGGATGCGATGGAGCTGGTTGTGCAAGCGGTTGCTGGAAAAAACGCCTGGGTCGGGTTGGAAAATCCGGGCTATCCGATGTTGGCCCGTGTTTGTAAAACCCTTGGAATGCGCCCGCACTGGTTGGCGGTTGATGCGCAAGGTGCCTGTTTGCCAACCCGTGATGTGGCCGTGTCGGTGATTACCCCGTCATGCCAATATCCCCTTGGCAGCACGATGCCGATAGCCCGTAGGCAGGCCCACCTTGCGGTGGCGAACTGGTTGGTTGAAGATGATTACGACAGCGAATTTCGCTATACAGGCAGGCCGGTGCCGGCACTGATGGCATTGGACCGGCAACAAAAGGTGATCTATCAGGGCAGCTTTTCCAAGGTGTTTTCCAATGGGTTGCGTATCGGTTACCTGGTTATCCCCGACCGTTTGATCGCCCCTATGCGTGATGTGTTGCGCCAAAGGGGTGTGCGGGCCTCAACCATGCCGCAGCGGGTGTTGGCACGGTTCATGGAAGATGGTGCGTTTTATCGGCATGTGCGTAAAATGCGCCGGCTTTATCGTGGGCGACGTGAAGCATTTCTGGCGGGGCTACAGGAACATTTCGATGATATACTGATGTTTCAAGATCATGGCGCGGGCATGTCCGTGGCACTGCATTACACCAAACTGCTTGATGTCGATAAAGTTCAAGAGAACCTGCAAACCGCTGGTTTGGAATGTGCGCCCCTTGCCACGTATTATGGTGGTGGCGGGGCAAGGAATGGTTTGTTATGCGGATTTTGTGGCTTTGATGAAGCGGAGATATCCCAAGGCTTGCAGCAGATGAAGGCGGCATTAGCCCCCTTGACGCCATAGGTTAAACCCCGATATTTTAAGGCAATACTTGCCAAGGTAGGATGTGATGACAAAACCCGAAAAGACCGAAACCGATCATATTACACAGGCCCGTGCCGCACTGGTCAAGGCAGCTTTACCGCATGTTTGCTTTGATGGCTGGTCAGAGGTAACATTGAAGGCTGCGATTAACGATGCAGGTGTGGATGCAGGTCTTGCCAGCCAAGCCTGTCCGCGCGGTGCGGTTGATCTGGCGCTGGCGTTTCACCGCATGGCTGACACAGATATGCTGGATGCGCTGGCGGCAACTGATCTGTCCGAGATGCGTTTTCGCGACCGTATCGCTAGGGCCGTGCAATTACGCATTGAGGCTGTGGCTAATGAAAAAGAGGCAGTCCGGCGTGGTGTT
>DAOUQS010000080.1 GCA_030625465.1 Amylibacter sp.
TAGCGGTTGAAGCGGCACGGATGACGATGCTGACAAAACGCTCTTTATACGACGAAACCCGTCGTGAAGGCGAAGCGCGCACAAAGCGGCAACAAGAGATCACCAAAGAGTCTAGCGGCTGGCGTTACCGTCTGGAAACCGCCGGCAAACGGATTACCGAACTGGAAGACCGCAAATTAGCATCCGAAGACGAATTAAAGCAGGCAACGGCCGCACCCGAAGAAATAGCCGCCAAACGCGATGAATTATCCAAAGCGATTGCAACAGCACAAGAACGCCTGAAAACGGGGTCCGATGCATTGGCCGCCGCCGAAACCGCCTTGCGCAATGCTGAAAACGAAGAACGCGAAGCCGAACGTGCAGCCTCTGGCGCAAGGGAAGCGCGCGCGCGTGCCGATGCGGTATCGGATGCCGCGCGCATCCAGGTTTCAACAGCGGCTGACCGCATTCACGAAGAACTGGAAATCGACCCGTCAAGTCTGTTGGAACAACTGGATATTGACCCCGATAAAATGCCCGATGCCGAGCGTGTGGAAAACGATGTTATGCGCCTGCGCCGCCAACGTGATGCGCTGGGTGCGGTGAACCTGCGCGCCGAGGAAGACGCCAAAGAAGTCGCACAAGAACGCGATGCGCTGGCAAACGAAAAGGCCGATCTGGACGCGGCAATCAGGAAATTGCGCACGGGTATCGCAAGCTTGAACAAAGAGGGCCGCGAACGCTTGCTGGGTGCATTTGACGAGGTTAACAAAAACTTCAGGCTTTTGTTCACCCACCTGTTTGGCGGCGGTGAGGCCAATCTGGTTCTGGTCGAAAGCGATGATCCGTTAGAGGCTGGTCTGGAAATTATGTGCCAACCGCCCGGCAAGCACCTATCAACATTATCCTTGCTATCCGGTGGTGAACAAACCCTGACAGCCATGTCACTAATCTTTGCCGTGTTCCTTGCAAACCCGTCACCGATCTGTGTGCTGGATGAGGTCGACGCGCCATTGGACGACGCCAACGTAGCGCGGTTCTGTAACTTGCTGGATGAAATGACGGATCGTACAGACACCCGCTTTATGATCATCACGCACCACGCAATAACCATGTCCCGCATGGACCGTCTGTTCGGTGTAACCATGGCCGAACAAGGCGTCAGCCAGCTTGTGTCTGTTGACTTGGTCGAGGCTGAAAAAATGGTGGAAGAGGCTTAGCTTGGTATGATTTGAAAAAGCCTAGGCAGTGGCAGCTATGCGGACAAAGCGACTATCTGTACCGACCGCCTCTATGTCCGCCCCCACCCCCAAAGCGGACATGAATACATATAAAACATACGGGCGCATTTCGGCATTCTTCTATTGTGATTTTGATGGTAAATAGTATCGTAATTTACGAATCCGATTGAGGGTAGTTGAGTGGGCTCTTTGAAGTGTTTATTTGTTCCAGAAAGCGATGAGGACGTTAGCCGCGCTATCCCTCTCATCTATTCTTTATTCTTTATTTGTATCGGTTTTGGTTTCTACCTTCAGGTCTTCAAAGGTTACGACGGGACGTTTTCGGCGTCGGGCGGGGTATCACTTGCACTATGCATCGGGTGGAGTGCCTTGCTGTACACGGTTGCCTTCGACGCACATTTGTCTGCGAGAATTCAAAGACATGTTTTCATCTCAAGGAATGCTCTTGTTGAATTACTACTTGCCTCCCTCTCGGATCTGTCGCAGCCCCTGTTAGATGATCAAAAGAAGCATGTTGACAATATACGCGAGAAGCACACCGCTCAAGTCTCAGAAACGTCCGTAAGCTTGAGAAAACTGTTTGCCGCGGACGCGATTATCATTTTTCTGGGTACTTTGATTTGGTCGCTTGGTGGCTTTTTGTAAAAACAATCACTGTTGGATCCATATTGTTGAGACGCTCGCAAACTTGTTCTACGAATAACGGTTAAGGACCCTCCCAACACTTTGCAAAGGTCGCTTCCTGCGCTTTGCTGCCTTTGGTGCTTCGCACGGTGACGGTCAATATGGACTCAAAACTGCCATCTGGAGTGTTAGTTTAACTACAACAAAGCCAACTATAACTTCTTCGCCAGTGCCGCCGTAGGCCATGCATCCGCAGGTTGCCCTAAACGCACTTGCTCTTTTTGCACTGCGGCACGGGTTTTGGCGCCTAGGATACCGTCGACTTTGCCCACATCATGGCCGTGTGCTTTCAGTTTCTTTTGCAGGGATTTCATGGCACTTGCGCTGAATGCGGGGTCGGGATTGCCTTTGGTGACGACAGGCGCGCCGTCCAGCCGTGTGGCGAAATAGGCCGCCGTGGTGACATAGACCAGTGATTTGTTCCACTCGAAGTAGACAAAGAAATTGGGCATTGCCAGAAACGCGGGCCCTTTACGGCCTTGTGGCAGCATCAATGCCGCTTGCATATTGCCCTTGGGCAGTTTGCCGCCGCGCGCCTTAACACCTTTGCCGGCCCAGTCGGATACCGATCTGGTTTTATCCAGCCCCGTGTCTGCCCAGTTCAGGTTTTTGGGAACGCTCACTTCAACCAGCCACGGCTGGTTTGCGGCCCAGCCCAGATCTTTTAGCAAGCGCGCACCCGTCATCAGCGCATCCGGCGCGCTGGTTTTCAGGCGCACACGCCCGTCACCATCACCATCCACACCGCGATTTAGAATGTCTTCGGGCAGCATTTGCACCATGCCGATTTCACCGGCCCAGGCACCTTTTGTTTTTACGGGGTCAAAATCGCCACGTTCCCATAATTCCAAAGCGGCAAAAATTTGCGGTCGGAACAGATCGGGACGCCTGCAATCATGGGATAATGTAATCAGGGAATTCAGCGTGTTGAAGTTGCCCTGAACCGCACCGTAATCGGTTTCCAGCGCCCAGAACGCGGTCAGAACCGCTGGTTGAACCCCGTATTTTTTCTGTGCCTTGGCAAAAGTACTTTTGTACTTTTTCATATTCTTTTTGCCGTTATTCATACGGTTTGAGCTGATCGCACGTCCGGCGAACTCTGTAAAAGTTAGCCGGAACACGCCTTGTGAACGATCGGCCTTCAGGACTTTCGGGTCAATGCGTGCCGAGCGGAAAAACTTGTTAACCTGCGCTTTGCTATGACCCTTTGAAACAGCCTCGGCTTTTAGTTTCGACATCCAGCCATTGAAATCGCCACCACAGGTTTTTGCCATGGAAGCGGCAGGAATAGCGGCCAAGGCCGCCGCACAAATCAAAACACGAAGTGAAATCATTTTATCCTCAAAGGGTCAGGGTTCTATAATTTCTAACTACCTAACCCGCTGACGTGTTTGACCTCAAGGAAATCTTCCAAACCCCAGACACCGCCTTCGCGTCCGTTGCCTGATTGCTTGTAGCCGCCAAAGGGTGATGGATGGGCGGAATCCGATCCGTTGATACGCACCATGCCCGAACGCATGCGGCGCGCAACCCGTTCCGCTTTGGCAGGGTCTTGCGTTTGCAGGTAATTGGTCAGGCCGTAAACCGTATCGTTGGCGATTTGGATGGCTTCTTCTTCTGTGTCAAACGGGATCATTGCAAGCACGGGGCCAAACACCTCTTCGCGTGCGATGGTCATGTCGTTGGTCACGTCGGCAAATACAGTCGGGCGCACATAGTAGCCACGGTTCAAGCCTTCGGGGCGACCCGTACCACCTGCGACAAGGCGGGCTTCCTTCATGCCAACCTCTATCAGTCCTTGAATTTTATCGAACTGTAACTTGTTCACAACCGGGCCGATATGGCGACCGCTTTCAGCCGGATCGCCGGCCATGGTTTTATTGGCAACCTCTGCGGCCTGTTCCACCGCTTCGTTATAACGGCTGCGCTCGACCAGCATGCGGGTGGGTGCATTGCAGGATTGGCCGGTATTGGCAAAACATTGCCGCGCGCCGCGTATAACTGCCTTTTCATCGGCATCGGCAAAGATGATATTGGCGCCCTTACCACCCAGTTCCAGCGTTACACGCTTGACGGTTTCAGCAGCGGCTTTGGTGATCAGACGGCCTGCACGGGTGGAACCGGTAAAGCTGACCATATCGACATCGGGATGGCATGACAGTTGGCTGCCAACGCCAACGCCGTCACCGTTCAGCATGTTGAATACGCCTTTGGGGAAACCTGCCTTGTCAACAATCTCGGCGAAAATGACCGAGGACAAAGGCGACTCTTCGGAAGGTTTCAACACGACGGTACAACCCACAGCCAATGCGGGAATGACCTTTAAAGTGACCTGGTTCATCGGCCAGTTCCACGGTGTGATCATCGCACAAACGCCAATAGGCTCGCGATAGATTTTTTCGCCGGGGGTGTCGGGCCACGGGGTGCTTTCAAATTCAATCTCGTCAAAGCTGTCGATGAACCCTTTGATATGCCAGATGCCCGCACCGGTTTGCGCGGCACGCGCCATATCAATAGGTGCGCCCATTTCCATGGAAATTGCCTCTGCCATATCGCCCGCACGGTTTTTGTATTCCGCATAGAGGGCTTTTATCAGATCAAGGCGTTCGTTTTTCGGCGTCATGGCCCAGGATTCAAACGCGGCTTTGGCGGCAGCAACAGCGGCATCGGTATCGGCCTGGTCGCCCAGTGAGATTACCGCGCAGGGTTCCTCATTCGCGGGGTTGATGACGTTCAGGTCATTTGCTTTCGCAGGTTCGACCCATTGACCATTGATATAAAAATCACGTTTTTCCAGCATGGTAACCACCTTGTTATTGGATATATTTCAGGGACAGTTGCATTGGCTGCGTGTTAAGACAAGGGTGATCTGACAGATTCTATGCGGAGATAGATTTGATAACGCCTGAATTTTATATCCTGTTTGCGATCTTTTTGTTCGGTGGGTTTGTGAAGGGGGCGTTGGGCATCGGCCTGCCCACGTTATTGCTGGGCTTTTTGACATTTATGTATGAACCGAGGGTGGCCGTGGCGCTGATCCTGTTTTCGATCATGGCGGCCAACATGCGGCAGGCTATGATCGGCGGCAGTGTGTGGGATATTATAAAGGCGCATAAGTATTTCTGTATTTTCGCCAGCCTTGCTATTTTCGCAGTTGCTATTGTCGGATCAAAAGTTCCGCTACCGGTATTGCTGGTAAGCGTCGGGATTTCGATGACCATATTTGCGCTTAGCAGTCTGTTTTCATTCATTCCCGAGCTTAGTGCGAAATATGATAAAGCCGCCCAGATTACAGCGGGAATTATCGGCGGTATTCTGGGTGGTTTGACCGCCATATGGGGGCCGCCATTAGCGATTTATCTGATATCGCTAAGGCTGGAAAAGGATAAGTTTATCCAGACTTTAGGGGTGATGTTTTCGATACAGTCGATTTTTCTGATTGCAGGGTTTATCATATCGGGCGAATTGACCATGCATCTTGCGGGGGTTGGTGCGGCTTTGCTGATCCCGACTTTTATCGGTATGTTTTTGGGCGAGAAAATCCGCAACCGTATGAATACGGCACAATTCACCCGGGTGTTCTTGTGTGTGTTCCTTTTGCTTGGCCTGAACCTGATCAGGCGCGGTATTATGGGTGGATAGAACAAGCCTAATTGACGTTTGGGGCGAAGGATTCTAACCTTGTTGCGAAACTTTCACAGGAGAATCGTTCATGTCTTTACGTATCAATGACGTTGTGCCCAACTTTACTGCCGTTACCGATCAAGGGACCTTTCATTTCCATGACTGGATCGGCGATAGCTGGGCGATTTTATTCAGCCATCCCAAAGATTTCACACCGGTCTGCACGACGGAATTCGGGGCTGTGGCACAATTGACCGATGAATGGAAAAAACGCGGCACCAAGGTTATGGGCGTTTCAGTGGACGGTGTCGAAGATCACAAAAAATGGAAAGCGGACATTGAACAGGTTGCTGGCGCAAAAGCGGGGTTCCCGATCATCGCGGATGAAGATCTGGCTGTGTCAAAAGCCTTTGATATGCTCCCTGCCGAGGCTTATCTACCTGATGGCCGCACCCCTGCGGATAGTGAAACTGTGCGCTCTGTGTTTATTATCGGGCCGGATAAACAGTTGAAACTGTCAATGACATACCCGATGTCAGTCGGGCGTAATTTTGCCGAGATTTTGCGTGCATTGGATGCATTACAAACCACTGCAAAACACGGTGTAGTTACACCTGCCAACTGGGTCGTGGGGCAAGATGTGATCATCCCGCCAGCTGTCAGCAATGACGATGCCAAGGCCAAGTTTGGTGAATATGAAACCCTATTGCCCTATTTGCGCAAAACGGCTTTGCCATCGTAAAGCCGCATAAAAACGGGCAGGCTGATTGGCCTGTCTGTATCGCCTTGCCGCTGAAGTGATCACACAACTGATTGTTTTCAGAAAGGATATGCTTGTGAAGCTAACGGACTATAAAGCCCTGACCTTTGATGTTTACGGCACGTTGATCGACTGGGAAAGCGGTATGATCGCGGGGCTGAAACCGCTAACCGACAGGTTTGCCAAACCGCTTTCACGCGATGAAATTCTGCAAACCCATGCGCATTACGAATCCTCTACGCAGGCCCAAACGCCAGGAAAAGTCTATTCGCAGGTATTGGGCGTTGTGTACCGCAGGTTGGCGGAAGAATGGGGTGTTCAGGTTACTTGGGAAGACTGCCAAACATATGGCGCATCCGTAGAACACTGGCCTGCCTTTGCTGATAGTGCGGGGGCACTGCAATATCTGAAACGTTACTATAAACTGATCGTGCTGACCAATGTGGACAACGCCAGTTTTGCCCATAGTAATGCCAAGTTAAAGGTCACATTCGACGGGGTCTATACAGCCGAAGATGTGGGGTCTTACAAACCTGATCCGCGCAATTTTGACTATATGATTGAAAATCTCGCGCGCATTGGCGTTGAAAAACATCAGGTGTTGCATACTGCCGAAAGCATGTTCCACGATCATGCCCCTGCCAACAAGTTTGGCCTGTCAAACTGCTGGATATATCGCCGCCATGACAAGCCGGGTTTCGGGGCCACGATGAACCCGGGCGATATGCCGAAATACGATATGGTCTTTAACAGTATGGCTGATTTGGTTAAAGCGCATCAAGCTGAGCTGGCCGGATAAAGAAAATACTTCAGCCATATCATGATAAAGTCGCCGATTGCGCGGCGACCTTCTGGGTCTAAATAGGTGCGCGGAATACGCGCACCGTATATTCAGGTTAATGCGAGAATAAAATCGGCACCGTCATACATTTCAGGATATGGCTTGTGGTGGCCCCCAGCACGAAATCGTAAACGCGGGAATGACCGAAACCACCGGTAACAATCAGGTCTGTGCCCATATCGCTGGCCTCATTCAACAGCTCGTCACCAATCGAGATCTCGCCCGGTTCACGGTGGGTAACAGTAACCCTTGCCCCGTGACGATCCAGCCCGACGGCCATTTCACGCGCAGTTTGTTCCAGATAATGCGTACGCTCATCCTGTTTGCCGACCCAGAAAATCTGGGTGGCTTTGGCGGTTTTGATAAATGGCAAGGCATCATGTGCCGCACGTGTACTTTCGCGTGTACCACTCCAACCCAGCAAAATGTTTTCACCAATGCTTTCAAACTTGCCGGCATAAGGCAGCACCAGAACCGGACGGCCCGAATTGCGCACTGCATTTTCCACATGGCTGCGCTGGTCGCGACGATCACGTTTAGGGTTTGATTGACCGATGATAACCAGATCAGCCCCGATCCAGTCGGCCATCAATTGATGCTCCGAGCCCAGATATTGTGCATCCACCTCGCGCCATTCAGACACAAAATCCTCTGCCCGCACCGCATGTTCAAAAATCTTTTTGATGTCGGCGGAAATCTGTTTCTGCTTATCCGCATAACCGGTCATCTGGCTAACACTGGCTGGCGCCAACACGCCGGGATAAACCTCTAACGCGGGAATAGTATGCACCCCGATCAGATGCGCATTGAACTTGCGCGCAACCATACAGGCGTAAGCGCATAACCGCTCTGCATTTTCCAGATTCTTCAGGCTAAGGGTAATGGTTTTATATGTCATGGGAGGTACCTATTTGGTTGTTGTTCGGGTGGAGTATAGGTGTTTGGACAGGGCGGCACGTTGATTTGGATCAAGTG
>DAOUQS010000011.1 GCA_030625465.1 Amylibacter sp.
GGGTTCAATCCAAACCTGATCGCTGGTGAAGAGCCAGAGTTATGTGTGCGGTTGCGTGCCCACGGCTGGCAAATCTGGCGCTTGGATCATGCAATGGCCTTGCATGATGCGGCGATTACACGGTTTGGACAATGGTGGAACCGTGCGCGGCGCGGTGGTCATGCCTATGCGGAAGGCGCCGCACTTCACGGCGCCCCGCCGGAACGGCATAATGTGGCACAGGTCCGTCGTGCGTTGGCATGGGGTCTGGTATTGCCGGTTGTGATTTTATTGCTATCGCTTGGAAGTGTCTGGGCAATGCTATTATTGCTTGTTTACCCCTTGCAAGTAATCAGGCTTGCATTGCGAGATGGATTATCGACGCGGGAAAGCTGGGAACGTGCGTTTTTTCTGACACTATCAAAGTTTCCCGAAACGGTCGGGATATGTGGGTATTGGTGGCGGAAGCTTGCAAATAGACCCAAGCGTCTTATCGAATACAAATGAATGCGAAGCTGTCACAAGCGTATCATTAAAAACCGTCTAAACCACCGCTGCCCGTTCAATTTCCACCTTGGTAAACCCGTATTTCCCGGCAAAGCGCAGACGTGCGGCGACCAGTCGGGGGTCATCGGGGCGCAGGCCCATGGTGCGGATGAATTCCATGCGTTGCTGTTGTTTCAGGGCCTCGTGGTTAATCGCAGTACCCATCAGGCGATCAATAACATGCCCGCCGGGTGAGACATGAAACCACTTGGAAAAATCACGAAAATGGTGCTGGTTGTGCAATGTCGTGACATGGCGCTCCACCCAAACCTTAGGCACATTCAGATGCGCGGTCATATGGAACCACTCATAGAACAGAAACGTGCCAACCCCGCCGACAAGAATAATGATCGCCGCGACCGGCAAGGCAAGGCTGGTGATGAAAGACAAGGCAAACCAAAGCAGTGTAAAATTCATGCAAAGCATCGGGATGGCAAACCATGCAGGCACGAAAAACAGCCCTTTGTTGGTCGGAAAATCATGGTGGCCGTAATGCACTTGATACAACAGATCAAACAACCACTGCTTTTTAGGGGCGGGCAGATGGAATAGATAGCGATGGATGGAATATTCGTTCAGCATCTGCACAAGAACACCCAGCGGCACCAGCAGCCAGACCCATGCAGGGCCAGTTAAGCATACAACCAGCACACCAATAAGAATTGCCGCAGCCATAAGCTGAACCGACAAGTGGCTAAACATTATTTTCAAACGCATGATGGCGCCCCTTTACAGATTACCTGCATTATAAAGCAGGATTGGGCACGGTCAAAATAGAACGTGACGTCATCATGCATGGTTGAACCTTCGGGTGGGGGGTATTAGGGTCAGGATCTATTAATCTTGCACCTAAGTAATGCATGACGTTACAGAAAGCCTTCAAATGACCACGCCAAAGCCCGTTGTTTTATGTATTCTTGATGGTTGGGGCCTGCGTGATGAGGTTGAAAACAATGCGGTTGCATTGGCCAGCACCCCGACGTTTGATCGTATCATGGCGGAATGCCCTGCGTCCACATTGGCAACATTCGGGCCTGATGTCGGTTTGCCCGTGGGGCAGATGGGCAATTCGGAAGTCGGGCATATGAACATCGGGGCGGGACGGATCATCGAGACCGACCTGTTCCGCATTCAGGGTATTATTGAACGTGATGAATTTGCAGCATTGCCCGCGATCAGGCGCTTTATCGCCGCGCTGAAAACATCCGGCGGCACTGCACATCTTGCAGGGATTTTGTCGGACGGCGGGGTTCACAGCCATATTGATCATATGATCGTCACTGCGAAAGCCATTATTGCGGCTGGCGTACCGGTGGCTTTGCACCTGTTTGGCGACGGGCGCGATGTGGCGCCGAAATCTGCCAATGGATATTTGAACCATCTGGAAGCGGAATTGCCTGCGGGCGTAACTTTGGCGACATTTTCCGGCCGGTATTATGCGATGGATCGCGATAACCGCTGGGACCGGGTCGAACGGGCCTATCGCGCCATGGTTTTGGGCAAGGGGCCAAGGGCTGCGCAGGCCCGGGATGTGATTGCAAACGCTTATGCGGATGACATCATAGACGAGTTTTTTGCGCCCACTGTTCTTGGTGCCTACAAGGGCATGCAGGATCACGACGGGTTGTTGTTTCTGAATTTCCGCGCAGATCGCGCACGCGAGGTTTTGGCCGCAATTGCCGATCCGGATTTCAATGATTTTGAAACAGGGCCGCGCCCGAACTTGGCGATCGTTATGGGTTTTGCACAATATTCAACCCGCCATGATACTTATATGGATTGCGTGTTTCCCGACCAGGAGATTAAAAATACGCTGGGCGCATGGGTATCCGACCATGGATTGAAACAATTCCGTATCGCGGAAACTGAAAAGTATCCGCATGTGACGTTTTTCATGAATGGCGGCATTGAAGAGCCTGCCAAGGCAGAAGTACGCTACTTGGCACCCAGCCCGAAAGTCGCCACCTATGATATGCAACCGGAAATGTCATCCGCCGAGGTGACCGAACATTTGGTTGATGCGATCAAAACAGGCGGGTACGATTTGATTATCGTGAATTACGCCAACCCCGACATGGTTGGTCATACGGGTGATTTGAAGGCGGCAATGGCAGCCTGTGCCTCGGTTGATAGGGGGTTGAAGCAGGTTATCGACGCCCTGTCTGAACAAGGTGGCGCGATGATTGTTTGCGCCGATCATGGCAATTGTGAAACCATGGTCGATCCCGAAACAGGTGCGCCGCATACCGCGCATACAACAAATCCGGTGCCTGTGGTCTTGATCGGCGGGCCAAAAGGGGCCAAACTACGCACAGGTGGGCGATTGGCCGATTTGGCACCCACATTACTGCAACTGATCGGGCTTGAGCAGCCCGATGAAATGACAGGCGAAACACTGATTTGTTAAACAGATTGTCAGCTATGGTTTTTGCAACCGCAATGCTTTGCTTCATTGCGCCTGTCGTTGTGATTGCCGCTGAAACACCGATGCGTATGGCACAAGATGCAGCAATTGAATTAAAAGCTGCAGCCGCGACTTTACAAAAGGCCAAAAAATCCAATGACCGCGTTGCGGCCCTTAGCCAAACAGTGCGCGCCTATGAAAGCGGCTTGCAAGCGGTACGCCAAAGTTTGCGCGCGGCAACCATACGCAAACAGGCATTACAGCTGGAATTGACAAGCCAACGCGCGCAAATCAGCAGGTTGCTGGGCGTTTTGCAAACCATTGAGCGTGCCAGTACACCGATGCTGATGATCCATCCGGCAGGGCCGGTTGGAACGGCGCGCTCCGGTATGGTGATGTCAGAGGTGGCGCCGATGCTGCAACAACGCGCAGAAGATTTGCAAATCCGGCTGGAAGAACTGCTTGTGCTGAACATCCTGCAAAAAGACGCTGAAAAAGAACTGGAAGGTGGTTTGACAGGCGCCAAAGATGCACGCATCGCCCTGTCAGCGGCAATAAATGACCGCACAGAACTGCCTTTGCGCTATGCTGCGGACCCGGTTCACACTCAGATCCTGATGGATAACAGCAAAACACTGGATTCTTTCGCGACCGGACTGACAGATATTCCACTGGATGATGATCTGGGCGAACAAAAACCGTTCACAACCACCAAGGGCCAGCTACCTTTACCAACCGACGGTGTATTGTTGCGTGATTTCAACGAAGCGGATGCCGCAGGGATTAAACGCCCCGGAATTGTTATCACGGCACGCCCCTTGTCGCTGGTCACCGCGCCGGCACCTGCAACAATTCGATTCGCGGGGTCATTTCTGGATTATGGTAAAGTCGTTATTCTGGAACCGGAACCGGGATATTTAATAGTCATTGCTGGCCTTCACCAGATTTATGGTGTTTTTGGTCAAATTGTGAATATTGGCGATCCGATAGGGCTTTTGGGTGGAAAACAACCTCAAGTTCAAGATTTTTTGATTGAAGCGTCAGAAGGTGGTGGCACAATCGGTCAAGAATCGCTCTATATAGAAATAAGAAATAATGGTAAGCCTGTTAATCCAACAGATTGGTTTGCTTTAAGCAACATTTAGGAAAGTATAATGAAGAAACTTTTTATAGCCGCAGCTAGCGGGACGATGGCAGGCTTTTTGCTGACAGCGAACTTCACCGGTCCCCTGATCGCACAGGAAACCGAAAAAACAAAATCCACATATGAACAGCTGGATTTATTCGGCGATGTTTTTGAACGCATCCGTTCCAGCTATGTTGAAGAAGTGGACGAGGAAAAGCTTATCCAAAGTGCCATTAACGGCATGCTTACATCACTGGATCCGCATTCCAATTTCATGGCGGCGGAAGAGTTTGATACCATGCGCATCCAAACCCGTGGAGAGTTTGGCGGACTTGGAATAGAGGTCACCCAGGAAAACGGCTTTGTAAAAGTTGTAACGCCGATTGATGATACACCGGCAGAAAAAGCCGGCATCCAGTCGGGCGATTTCATCACCCAGGTTGATGGCGAAGCGATGCTTGGCATGTCCTTAAGTGATGCGGTTGATTTGATGCGTGGGCCCATCGGCTCGGAAATTATCCTGACAATTGTGCGCGAAGGTGTTGATGAACCGTTCGATGTCACAATCATACGCGACCAGATAAAGGTCAAAGCCGCCCGCGTTCGTATTGAGGGCGATACCGTCGTCATGCGTGTTTCGGGCTTCACTGAACAGACGTATAAAAACCTGAAAGAGGGAATTGAAAAGCAGGTGGAAAAAGCCGGCGGCATTGACAAGGTCAGCGGGTTTATTCTGGATTTGCGCAATAACCCCGGTGGTTTGCTGACGCAAGCCGTATTGGTATCGGATGCTTTCCTGGAAAAAGGCGAGATCGTCTCGACCCGTGGCCGGAATGTGCAAGACAGCGATCGGCGCAATGCAAAACCTGGTGATTTAACAGAAGGCAAGCCTTTGGTCGTCTTGATCAACGGCGGCTCCGCTTCGGCATCGGAAATTGTTGCCGGTGCATTGCAAGATCACCACCGTGCAGTGATTATCGGCACAAGAAGTTTTGGCAAAGGCTCGGTTCAGACCATTATGCCACTGCAAAGCGGGTCGGGTATTAAACTTACAACGGCGCGATATTATACCCCTTCGGGCAGGTCAATTCAGGCATTGGGCGTATCGCCCGACATTCTTGTTGAACAACGTCCGCCACGGGATGCGGATGATGATGAGACAGCAAACCGCAATCAAAGATTTGAGGCGGATTTGCGCGGATCATTGTCAAATAACAGTTTAACCGAGGATCAGAAAAAACAACTGGAAGATGAACGTAAAGCGCAGGAAGAGATCGCGAAATTACGTGATAAGGATTATCAATTGTCCTATGCGCTGGATATTCTAAAAGGCCTGACCGTTCTTTCTGACGCAAACTAATATGACAGAAGATGATATTCTTGCTTTGCCGTATCGGCCTTGCGTCGGCATCATGATTTGCAATCGTAATGGCGGCGTTTTTGCCGGGCAACGGCTTGATAGTGCTTCTGACGCATGGCAGATGCCACAAGGCGGCGTTGAAAAAGATGAAGCCCCGGAAGCGGCAGCCTTGCGCGAACTGGAAGAGGAAACCGGCATCCCTGCGCACGCGGTGGATATCGTGGCCGAAACCATGGACTGGATACCCTATGATCTGCCGCACTACCTGGTTCCAAAGCTATGGAAAGGCCGGTATCGCGGGCAAAAACAAAAATGGTTTTTGATGCGCTTCAACGGCAATGATGAATTGATAAATATCAATACAGAGATCCCAGAGTTTGCAGCATGGGCATGGCTGCCACCGGAAAAATTACTGGAATTGATCGTCCCCTTCAAGCGCAACACTTATGAGCGTGTCATCCGTGAATTTCAAAAAATGGTGAAATAAAATTCGGTAAAGCCTGTATGCGATTGTAGTATCACACAATTGTAAAACCAGCCGGTACATGGCCGATCCTGCGTTTGGAATCTGTTTATAAATGAGGTACTGGTTCTTTTAGAAAAACTTCCCATATTGATTTCCAGATTTCAACCTGCCCGGTTGTTATGTTGGCCGAAAAGCGCTGCACGCCCGCGCCGCTATACCCGGAAGCCAGAATAATTTCCGCATTTCTTTTTGCATTGCCCTTTAAATCAAGAACGGCTTCCAGTTTTCCATTTGGCTTGCGCAGCACCGCAGCGGTTGTTGCAATAAGGTGTCCGGGGACCATGTGGTCTTTGCCCAAAGATACGATTGTAGGCGCACCAATTATAAACTTATCCGCGTCCTCTTTCTTTAGTGAAAATGACACCGGAAATTCATTATCAATAGGCTGCAGTGTAAAAACGGGGTCGAATTTTTTATAATAATTCCCTGTTTTTGCAATTTTTGTGCCGACAACAGTTCCGGTTATAGTTGCATATATAAAATTATCATCCAGCTGTTCGTTCAAGTCGCGCAGCTTGCCGTCAAGATAGCGCATATCCTGTGTTGCCTGTTCAATCGCCGCCCCCAGTTCCTCTTCCTTTTGCAGCTTTCTCAGAAAATAATCTTTACGGGCCGTTTGTAATTTTTGGCGTATTTCCGTAATTTGAACGGTGGGCTGAAATTGGTCATCCACAACCGTGTTCATGTAGGCTTGACTTTTGTTAGCCGGATAATTGTTGCCATCTTCCCTGTCATATACGACCCTTGGATTTTGCCCCAGCGGTTGTTTGGTTAAATCACGCTGTTTGGCAATATTTTCCAATAATATGGAATGGTCTTCCAATGCTGCAATTGTCTCTTCAAGCGATTGATCCGCGATTGCATTGCGTAAAAGTTCCCGCTCACATTGTTTGACCCTATAAGATACATCGAACTGATCAATAATGTGGTCGACTAGTTTTTGTGCATCATATGGAAGTTTGAATACAGATTTGTTAGACTGTAATGATACCAGACAATGAAGCTCAATAACCTTGAATGCAAATTCCCGCTGGGCGTCCTCGTAATCCAGTTTTATTGGTGCCGTCTGAACCGCACCTAACAGCTCACCTTTTTGAACAAGCTGTCCCGAGCTTACAAAAACCTGCTCCAATGCACCGTTAACGTGTGTTTCAATTGATACGACAGGTGTAAGGTTTCGGATATGCGCCCATCCTCGTTTTGAAAAACTGATAGGAACCGCGTAAAAATCCAAGACCAAAATAAATGCGGCGATTGTAAACACCAGTGCAGCTGACACTAAAAGAAAACTTGATTGAAGGTATTGCACGGCCGTGGACTTTTTTTGCTCGGCTGCAATAAAAGCTTCCAGGTTTTGCCGCGTTAAAGATAATGTCCCTAAGCCTGGTTTTTGAATGCCAAACCTTCGCATTTAGCCCACCGCCTGTTCAATAGCGCCATTTTCAATTTGTGAATTTAGAAACCTAATGGTGATGCGGCGATAACCCGCTTTCTGCTTTTGCTCGAAACTGTCCGCATTGGATAGAATACGGGTTACCTCCATATTCTCTGATTTTTCACCGTGTGTTACTTCGGTATCAACCTCCAGAAGCTCACCCCTGTCGTGCAGGGAAATTGTGACAGAGTTTACCCCGACCTTTAAATCAAAAATACTATTTTCTTCTTGTTTGCCGAAACTGTCACGCGGGGCTAAAAACAGCAAATCATTCGCCGCAAGCTTTACGCGCTCCCTGAATTTGTTCGGAAGGTTGATGCTTAGTTGCGCATCCAGCCAAAGGCCTAGACGAAATGCATCTCTTTTTGTTGGCTTGAATGAAACGCGCACCCATCGTTCATGGTGGCGCGCCAGAACTTCATTAACGGGCCCGCGGTCGGTTACAATTCCACGATCCAGCTTAATGACCTCATCTGCGGCGGTCATTAAATAATCGTCATCAGTTGCTAACAATACAACCTTACCATCTGTTTTTGCTTTTAATATCAATGCCAAAAGCGCCGCTTTAGAGGCCTTATCCAGAAATAATTCCGGCACGTCAAAAACCAAAATAGCGGGGTTCGTATGGAAAGCCCGTGCAATAGACACAATTTGGCCCTGCGCACTGAAATTATTCTCCAACTGATCGTTTAATAAATCTTCGTCACGAAACACATCTTCATACGGATCAAGTTGCATAATCACGTCCAAAGCGGCTAATTGGTCAGATTGTGGGTCAAACCCGGTAACATTATCAATGAACGAGCCGGGCAAATTAATTGGACTGGAAGGGACATAACCTATCCAGTGTGGATCCAACCCGTTGCGCGCAGCGTTCTGGCCTGCGAATTCGATGCTTCCGGTTTCAAACCTTCCAGTTGCGATTGATTTAAGGATTTTGGACTTTCCACAGCCGGATGGGCCAATGAATGCAAGGCATAGACCGGGAAAAACATCACCTGAAAATGCGGCAAACCCGTCCGCTTTTAGTGCTTTGACTGATAATATACCTGAATGGTTAACTGGGTTTGTATTTTTCGCACGTGCTTGCTCCCTGACTGACAGGATTTTCTCTAGTTGATCAATATTATGCCTGGGGGTGCGTAGCGACTGAATTTGATAACACCTAATGAAAACTTCCAGATTTAATTGATTTATGAAAATCGTCGCAATCATTGTTCCTAGGGAAATACTTGATTCTATGCTCAACCAAGCTGTCATTAGTAAAACCACAACAAACGTAAAACGCCTTAGAAAACTTGTGGTTAACCATTGGCCCAAAGTTTGAAAATCCAATCGCTGTACAGATGGGAATTTACCTTGCGCAGCCATTTCATAAAATGCGGGACCCAAGCCGCATGCATCGATTTTATCCGCGTCGAAGTTAGGTAAATCAACATTCTGAAGCCGTTCTTTTCGTAAAGGTTTTCGGAATTTCCATGCTATGAATAAAACGGCGGCGGCGACAACTGAAGGAGCTGTAAGCAAAGGGTGAATGAACCCAACTAGAAAAGCCCAAAACAATGCAAAGTATGAATCCTGGAAGAATATCACGCCGCGCACATTCACCACATATCGTTGCAATGCTTTCATACGCATCAACTCGATCAGGCAAACAGAAACAACAGTTGTGATGCCCAGATAAAAAAGTTTAGGCAAAGCATCACTGTTGCCCGACGGTATTATTCTATCAACAATGATTAAAGCGATTGCGGGCAGGCCAACCAATAAGAAACTTGTCATAAAACCTAAAACACCTGATGCCAGCCGCATCCATGCAGGCAGATACTGCCCCGGCTTCATATTCTTTGAAATGCCGCGGCTGGAGGTTTTCTTGCTGTTTGAATTAGGGACTGCTAAGTTGTGCAGCATTATATTTCTCCTGATACGCTTGTGGGTTGTGCGCAATTGGCAAGGTAATGGGGTTTAATTTCGATTTTCTGCCTGCATTATTTTATTCACATAATCAGACAGTGAAATGAATTCACCCGTATTTTTTACTACGGAAGGCGCAGGTTCTTCCTGTTTTTCAACCGTACCATTCAGTTCTTCCAGCAAGCGTTCAACAATGTTTTTCTTTACCGATATTTCCCCGTTTGCAGACGGATTCGATGTGCCAGAACCAATTGAGTTATCTTGTGTGGATTGTTTTAAAATACTTTCGACAACAAGCTTCCGAATCCTTTCCTCTTCGGAAATCTGTGGATTTGTACGTTCGGGCAGAATGCCTGTGCTTTTTGCATTTTCAGCCAGCCTTTGATATGCTTCGGATAATGATCCATTCTGCCTAGCGGTATTATTGTCTACGGGTCGTAGCTTATTTGATAACCTCAAGGACAGGTTGTCTATTTTTATTTCAAGGTTACGCAAAGACTCGTTTAATAATGCCAGCTCTGCCACTATTTTGAGTGAAGTGCCTTGTGCATTTATTGGATTATACTGTGTTGCTTGAATAGTGTTTTGTCGCTGATTGTTTTGCGATGGTATAACTTCAAACCTGTTTACATCCGCGGGTAAACTACGCCCTTGGGCCTGCCGCGCAAAGCTGTTTGCGAAGGTGTCGTAATCGCGGGTTGTAAGTGGTTGTGCGGGGACTGCTGGAAATTGGGTATTCCCGTTTGTTACCTTTTGCACATTTTGGCGTAATGCCTGTGTGGGTTGGGTCGTTTGAAGGCCGGCACTGCGTGTATTAACCCAGGCATCCGGTGACGTCAGGTCCGCATTTTGCTGGCCTGTTTGCTGGCTGGGGACGGGCCAACCCCTGGGAAATACAAAAGATGCCTGATTTTGTGAGACCCACCTTAGATATGTAACCGTTGCTGCAAAACCGGAAAGTGAAAATGCCTGAAGTGTCTCCAATTCGCGGCGGATGATTAATTTCTCGCCCGTGGATAGAAGTGCTTCAAGCCTTTGGTCAATCGGACCTAGAATAGAATTAGGCAACGGCAATTCATTTTTCCGGTCGGAAATGAAAAATGTATCCGCAGGTGTGATCCCGGATATGTTGATCTGGGGATTTCCTTGTGGTGTTAGTCCGATTTCCAGTCCATTTTTTTGCGCTACGCATATCGTTGTTGCATTTTGGCATGTAACTTCAAATACATCTTCATCCAGCCTCGGGCTTGTACTGAAACGTGCATATCCATCAGGGTCAAACCGAAAATACACCCCTTCAACGAAGCCCTCTTGAAATGTTGGCCAGCCAAAAGATCCGCGGATTGTTTGTGCGCCTTCCCGCGCACCTATGGCAAAAGGTAACGAAGTATCCAGAATGGCGGTTGCGGTTTCAGTACCCTCACCGTTAACATTCTGGGCCAATGCCGGATTGGTTAACGGCAACAAACATATCAACAAGGCGGTGATGCATGTATATGATAAGGTTTTCATTGGGTTTCCTTCGTTTGGGCCGGGTGTCGATAGGCGGGTAGCCAATCTGATTTTTGTGGTGGATCCGGCAGTCCGCGTTTTATGCGCAGGTCACGGTCACGGAATTGTGTAAACCAGACTTCGGATGTGGCATTTGATGCCGTTAGAATTTTCCCCTGAACCTTGTGTAATAATGAGGCCAGTAAAATACCGTTATTGTTGGCTGTCTGGATTTCGATAAAGCCATTTCCGCCCTCGTACAGGCCTTCGTAAAAGCCCCGTTCTGGGTCGTATAATTCGATAACAGCTTCATAAAGAATATCTGTGTAATAGGTTTCCCATAATGCCCACAATCCGAATGCCGCTTTTGTTGCAATGGCTGCATGTTCAGGTGCATAATCGCCCCTTGGCGTTACAGTATTCCACGGATACCCATCCGAGAAAATTGTATCATAAGTGAAATAGGGCGGCCCCTTGACGTTGTGTTCGGACCGCGCGGTCATATACCCCTGAATTTCGTATCTATTTTGTTGAACCTGATAGATGCGATCTGCAAATTCGGCACGCCAACCGTCCGAATGCACTTGGTCATTTGAAGTATCGTCATGCGGCAGATCCCAATTCAATTCTAGGCCGTCCAGCAGGTAACTTTCAGTCACAACATAGTTTTGTGAATGGAATATCCGCGGATCACGACCATCATACGGGACACGCACATTAAAGATGTTTGTGGTCAAATATGGCTCTGCGCGATGTGCAAAATACGGCTTGAAACCCCAAAGTGCAAATCCCTTGGCGGCGTATTCCTCATAGCCAAGCCGGCCTTCTTGGGCGTAGACGGTTTCTTTGGTCTCTTTATCTATTGCGGCACCGTATAATACACCGTCGGCGTCTATAACATTCGCAAAATCCCAGCGTAAAAGCATTCTGTCGATCGTGTTGGCCAGATAAGGGTAACGATTTCGAACGATTCGCATCCACACCAGTAAACGCCCTAAATCCAGTGCTGAATATCCGATTTCACCGATTTTATTCGTATAATCAACTTGTTCGCCGGTTTTCGTATTATAGACTTTATTGGGGAGTTCCCGCCGAAATAATTTAAGGTTCCGCAATGTTGTCAGCAGCTTGAGCATACGCTTATCGAATTCCGGTTTTTCAATCAAACACAGCTCAAACGCGGAGACCAGGCCGCTGACATATGATGCCGTATCCCACATGGTTGTAGAAGGGTATCCGCCTACCGAATTGGCCAACCCTGTGGTTTCTTGTGTGAATTTCTCAAAATAACCCCATGCGACTTTGGCGGCTTTCAGTTCCCGTTCATTCAGAAACCCCCGGCGCTGTTTATAGTCACGAACATAAGCATTACTTTTTTTGTAGCCCGTTTTTGCCTGCGCATTCAAACCATCAAGCCTGTCAAAATAATTTTCCGGCATTTTACACATTCTGAGTGGTGCGAACCGTTTCGGCTGGCCTGTCACAGTAGCCATGGTTTCTATCGGGATCGCACCGCGCATCAAGCTTGGTAATTGTTGTAAATTGGTTTCTGCCTGTGGTGTTAAAGTCATTGCACCCAGATTAAAGTCGGCAGGATCATAAATTTTCGCGTCGGTTAAGGCATTATTCGCCTTCCTATTACCTAAGGAAAGTTTTTGTTGGGCGTTTATCTTGTCTGCCTCTTCTTGCAGATCTTCCCTTCGTTCAATGCGTGCTTTTTCCTTGGCCATATTACCAACGACTGTTTCGCCGACAGCTTGTCCCAGGATAAGCACTGCTGCAAGAAATCCGCAGGTAACCAAAATGGCCCCTAAACCAATCGCCAGTTTTCGAATTTCCAAATTAATAGATAACACACTTACATCCAGTCTGGCCCGTGTAGCGGACATTTCTAATTTGTTTCTAGGGGGATTCAGTAAATTTCGTGATAACTGCCAAGAGTAATTCACTAAAATTTTCTATAGTTTTTAACAAAAATTAAGAACCAGACGGTTTTCATGTGCAACACGGCGAAACGTAAAAGAAGTGGTGATTTCACGGATCAGCAACCAGCCAAACCCACCTTCGGGCAAGTCTTCCAAATCGACTTCGCCCTGTAATGGTGTTTCCTTGGTTTCGGGGGGGGTAAATTCTTTTCCATTGTCGCAAATTTTGGCTACGATAACATTGTTTGTCACGTCAATATCGATACTTACATGGCCGGATCTTTCAAAGGGGAATCCGTGTTCGATGACATTGTTCAACGCCTCTGCGATCACAATTTGCACATCGATAATTTTTCCATGGGGGATACCTGTCTGTACCAGCCACTTGCCAACATCATCTAGCAAGCCCGGCACAAGTCCCTGACAGTTCGTGATATTTTTATGAAAGGAAAAACCGGTTTGTCTTTTGTGTTTATGAATATTCACATTCATTTAGGATAATTGCCCTTCTGTATTCTTGGCAGCTTGAAGTGCATCTTCGACAGAGCGATGAACGCGGAATACTTCATCCATACGGGTTAATTTGAATACTTTTTCAACCATTGGGGTTAGCCCGGTGATTTCAAATTTTTTGTCTGCCCCCATGTATTTCATCACTGAAACCAGCGCGCCCAAACCAGAGCTGTCCATGAATTCAACTTTTGTCATATCAAGTAGTATGTATTCGACGCCTTCATCGGCGACCGCACGAATACCCTCTTTGAACTGAATAGCATGTGCCGCATCCAGACGGGATTCTTCCAGTTTAAGATGTGTGACCGTTCCGTTTTGTATTGTTTCAAAATTCATCTGTTACTCCTTTTTGTTATCTTAGGCTGTATAAACCTTGAGATTTGGCTAATGTTTGGGAAAATTCCCAATCCGATTGTCCAGCCAAGCCCCGGTATTTTCGATAAAACCACAACAGTAATGCTCGACATCAAAATGGCCCATGTGACCTTTGACAGAACAAAAACAATTGGTGACAAAGTACTATCCCATAAGGTTATTTCCGCTAGATCCAGAAATGCGGGATGCACAAGATATATTCCAAAGCTATACGGGGCCAAACGTGATAACCAATAAAACCCGCTAAGGCGTTGGCTTGACATAAACAGGAAAAATAAAACGACCGGCATTAAGAAATCAGCCCAAAACCCAGGTGCATAATTAAATTGCCAGTTTCCGGATTGTATAACACGCATGCTATAAATCAGCTTTAACAGATATAGAATAATACCGGTAAACAGGATCATGTTAAAATACGGGGCCAGACCGTTACGGACATTTATATTCTTGTAAATACCCAACCCTGCGGCGGCGACAAAACCATATCCCACGTAAGTAATAATTTTCACAAACCGGATCAGATAGTCGATACCGGGCACCACATCCGAATGTGCCCATAACCAGATATCAACCTCGCGCTTTGTAAACAGACAAAGCAATACCAACACGCCAATCCACGGTTTTTCAACGGCAATCCAGTAAATCGGATACAACAGAACCAAGCAAAAAAGCGTTGGCAAAAAATGCATGTGGTATTGAACATCCCCCAGCAAAACAAATCCAACCCAGTCAACAGGGTTGGCCAGCTGCGCCCAAATCGCATCTTTATAACCGAAGAAATGCGCTTTGATCAGGCGGTAAAATGCGTAAAAGGCCACCCAGAATAAAAACGGCCGCATTAACCTTTTGCTTTGTTTGGTGATCACGGCAGTATAATTGCGCGGGCGATTGTCCAGCGATAAAAACAACAGGAAAAGCGCTATGATGATAAACAGTTCTGTGCGGGCCAGATACATCACCGAACGGAACATCACCGGACCGGTGCGTTCCCACAGGCTGAAATCGGGGAACGGCTGCCCGTTTACATCCGAAGAGGCGTGCAATCCCACCATTGATACGCCTGCGATCAAACGCAGGCCGTCAATCCATACCATTCTGTCCGCTGATTCCTGAATCACGCAATCCTTCATAACTTTCAAGAATTACTGACACATCTTTCCTAGCAAATTATTACCAATTAAAATTGAAACTATATTTGTTGATCAGGTTACCAAATCTTCACTGGTTTTGCGTATTCAATATGTAATTGGAGGATCGCAGGAATGAAATCAGTCTACTTTTTTGCCATTATTTTTTTGGCGTTTCAAATAACGGGGCAAAGCCGGGCCCAGGTTAAATTGCCGTTGGATGCCAGTAATTGTGCCATTTTCAACGCGCTTAATTCCGACAATACACTCTATTGTAGGCAAGCAGTAAACTTGGGCACGCCTCGCGGGTTGATTGTTACCCTTGGCGGGCTTGTATCGACATCTGAGACACAGAAAACAGCGGCCAAACCACCCGCCCCTAAGGATAGCCTGACGATTGTTAAGCGGCCGGATATTGTTAAAATAGACCATAAGGCGGCTAAATCAGAAACGGGGTACTATATTCATTTTGCATTTGATTCAGATACTCTTGAAAAATCCTACCGCGATCATCTGGATCGTTTGGCGATTGTTTTGAATTCGGAATCGATGAAGGAAAACTGTGTTAAAATTACCGGCCATACGGATACGGTCGGGAACTTAACTTATAATCTTGACCTGTCGCGTCGGCGGGCAAAATCAGTGTATAATTATCTAGGCAGTCTGAAACAGGTCGACAAAAATAGGTTTACGGTTGAAGCATTGGGCGAAAGCCAGCCCCTTCCGGATAAGTCGGGCGCAAGCCCATACAACCGGCGCGTGGAATTTTCATCAAAAACCGATGCCGCTAAATGTACGCCGGATAGCTGAATGGGTGGCGGGTTATATAAGTTTGTGTTTGTGTTTGGGCTGATCTTTTCAGGGCTTTATCCAGCCACCCTGTATGCGCAATACAATGGCAATAAAATCGCTTTAGTTATCGGCAATACAGAATACACAAATCTGCCACGGTTAAAAAATGCAACAAAAGATGCCTTGTCCGTTGCCCGTGCATTATCAGACAAAGGGTTCACTGTATTTTTTGCCAGTGATGTGGACGCAGCCAAGCTAAAAGAAACTATTACATTCGTGTCTGCACAAGCGGTTGATGCCGACCAGATCGTAATTTATTATGCTGGCCATAATGAGATTAGGAACGGAACTTCGCACTTGATCCCGGTTAATGGCAGCCGTGGTTCCAAATCAACCGGCACCCAATCGCTTTCTATTCCCGATTTGCTGAATTTCTTCGATATTCCGTTTGCGCAAAAAGCAATTATTCTGGATACCTGCCTGCAGGATTCCCCCGAGGCATATCAAACTGGCACGCAAACCCTGTCTTTACCCAAGGCCCTTGGGCTGGAAACGCTGTTGGTTTTCGCAACTTCCTTTGGCCAGGCGGCATATGACGGCACCGGCAATCATAGTGTTTTCACCGGTGCCTTGCTGGACTATATGGCACAAGATAGTCTTGACCTGCAAAGCGCTGCGCAAACGGTTCGAAAAGATGTTATTCTGGCCTCTCGGGCCAACCAAATTCCGGTTAGCATATCCACGTTAACCCACCCCTATATCCTGAATGCACATGGGATATCTTCGCAAAGTTTCAGATCGCGAAATGACCTTGTTCAATCCTATTCAAGCTCGGGTTTTGCCGATAAACCGTTGCTGGATATTATAGCGCTGGGGATAAACCCCGCAGATTTTTAACGGTTAAATCCTGTTATTTTGGGTATTCCCACCCAAACCGTTATTGCTTTGGGGTGCAAAAATTACCAATAAAATAGGTGCCGCTACAACAATTAGCTTAAAATAAGTGTTTTTTGACTAAATATTGTGGTTTTTCGCCTATTTTACTGCTGTCTTTTGTTGATACTTCATTCAAAATCGAGTTTATTTACGACAGGCTTCATAAAACGAAGCAATTACCTAACAGGAGCAGTGATATGTCACAAAAACCTATGACAAAGACCCAACTTGTTGCAGCCATCGCCGAAGGCATGGATTGCGATAAAAAAACAGCCGATGAATTTTTGGGCACTTTAACATCGATCATTACCGGCGAAGTTGCCGCCGGCGGAGCAGTAACGCTTCCTGGCCTTGGAAAGTTTTCTTGCCGCGCGCGCCCAGAACGTATGGTACGTAATCCGGCCACAGGTGAACAGTTCCTGAAAGGTGCTGACCGTGTTGCAAAAGTAACAATTGCAAAAGCTTTGAAAGATGTGATCAACGCTTAAGCCAAGATATATTTTATTAAAAGGGCCGCTTTAAGCGGCCTTTTTTATGTCAGCCGATCTGGCCCTGATTTTCACCAACCTGACCGCGGTGCAGCAGGATATGATCCAGCAAAACACAGGCCATCATTGCCTCACCCACAGGAACCGCGCGAATACCGACGCAAGGATCATGGCGGCCCTTGGTGATTATTTCGGTTTCTTCACCGCTTTTGGTAATCGTTTTGCGTGGCTTCAGGATGGAAGATGTCGGTTTCACCGCAAAACGGCAAACCACATCTTGTCCGGTGGAAATACCACCCAGAATACCGCCCGCATGGTTCGATGAATAAACCGGCCCGTCCGGCCCCATGAAAATCTCGTCTGCATTGTCTTCGCCTGTCAATTCAGCCGCACCCATACCGGCACCTATTTCAACACCTTTCACCGCATTGATCGACATCATCGCGCTGGAAATATCCGTATCAAGCTTCGCATAAACCGGTGCGCCCAACCCCGCAGGGACACCCGATGCGATCACCTCTACAACGGCCCCAACACTGTTGCCGGATTTACGCAAATCATTCAGGTATTTTGCCCAAACATCCGCAGCTTTAGCATCAGGTGCCCAGAACGGATTGTTCGTGATTTCGGCCAGATCGACCAGATCCCGATCAATGTGCTTATCGCCCATCTGAACCATATAGCCCAAAATCCGCAGATCGGGCATCAGCACATTTAACACAGCGCGTGCGACACCGCCTGCCGCGACCCGCGCTGCAGTTTCCCGCGCCGAAGATCGCCCGCCACCACGGTGGTCGCGAATGCCATATTTCTGCCAATAGGTAATGTCGGCGTGACCGGGGCGGAACTTATCCAGAATATCGCCATAATCTTTTGACCGCTGATCGGTATTTCGGATCATCAACTGGATCGGTGTGCCTGTGGTTTTACCTTCAAACACACCGGACAGAATTTCCACCTGATCCGCCTCTTGCCGTTGCGTGGTGAATTTATTCTGTCCCGGCTTGCGCTTGTCCAGCCAGACCTGAAGCATCGTTTCATCCAGGGGAATGTTCGGCGGGCAGCCGTCAACCGTTGCCCCCAACGCAGGTCCATGGCTTTCGCCCCAGGTGGTAACACGGAAAAGATGTCCGAAACTGTTGAATGACATGGCAAGGCTCCTTTCCCCAAGCCATAGCTTATGTCGCATTCAAGAAAAAGCCTATTGCTTGCACTTTCTTTCAAAATGTCTAATCTTGCCCACACCTCGGGGAGCCGTATTGGCTGAGATTCTTATGAAAACCCGTATAACCTGAACCGGATAATGCCGGCGTAGGAAAGGTATGGGCGTCAA
>DAOUQS010000394.1 GCA_030625465.1 Amylibacter sp.
TTCAACCAGGATATATCCGATCTCGATATTCTGGACGGTTATATCTGGCGCCTGTCCGAACAGGTATCAGACCGCGCGAAAGCCAAGGGGCAGATGGGCAAGGTGGTGACGTTGAAGATCAAGCAAAGCAACTTCAAATCCCTGACACGGCGCATCACCCTGACCGACCCCACCCATGTGGCCGATGTGATTTATTCACACGCAAAACCTTTGCTGAAATCGGTCATCGACAAAGCCCCGTTTCGATTGATCGGGGTCGGTATAAGCAACCTGTCAAACGTGGCACAGGCACATTCGATGGGTAACCTGCTGGATCCGGATGCAGGCAAACGGGAGCAGGTTGAACGTGCCGCCGATAAAATCAAACAGAAGTTCGGCAAAAGTGCTATTTTGAAAGGGCGTTCACTGCGTTGATCACTCGGCGGCCAGTTGCAGGTCAGGCAAGACATTACTGCATATATCGCGCGCGGCTTCGGATAAGCACGTACGCACATCTATAAACCGCGCATTTTTCTCGATCGTCTTTTCATGCATATAAAGTGCGCGGTTTATTTCCACCTGAACCACATGCTGTTCCCTGGAAGGCACGCCGTATTTCTGGGTTATATAACCGCCGGCAAATGGCGAATTGCGCCCGACAATAAATCCCTGGTTCCTGAATGCATCCTCGATAATCCCGAATATGTCATCACTTGCCGAGGCACCATACCGGTTCCCCAGTATAATATCAGGACGCAGTCCCCCCGGTGCCATCGCATTTTGCAAAGCATCGCTTGGCATCGAATGGCAATCAATCAATACGGCCAAACCGAAACCGGACTTTGCCTGCGCCAGAAGCTCTGCCAGTTTAATATGATACGGGTGGTAGCAGTGCTCTATGCGTGCCGCCGCCGCTGCCATAGATATTTTCCCGTTTTGAATTTGGCGCCCTTCAGAAACAACGCGCGGGATTACACCAAGACCCGAAGATATACGCGGGTTGTTCAGTGAACTCTTTGCGCCGATGATAATACTTGGGTCCAGTTCTTCAGGGCCACGGTTCAAATCCACATAGGCCCGTGGGGTACGGGCGGCTAACAAGGACGAACCAAAATCGACAACCCCTGCAAAAAGATCATCGACAAAGGCGTCTTCGGAACTGCGCAGATGTATATTGGACAAAATAGACTGTTCAACAAAGTCAGCCGGATAGTCCCGCCCACTGTGCGGTGAGCTGAAAACAACCGGATTTGTCACCTTTTCAGGTAGGTTTAGATCATATATCTGCAAACTCACGAACGTTCCTTCCTTGCAACACTCTACAACCAAACAAGTGCGTGTGTAAAACCTCTTGAACCTTGTTTCGACTCCCCCTATAGAGGCCCAACGACTGGGGTCGCTTTTGCGGCCCTTCGCTTTTCGGGCGTATAGCTCAGCGGGAGAGCACTTCGTTGACATCGAAGGGGTCACTGGTTC
>DAOUQS010000009.1 GCA_030625465.1 Amylibacter sp.
TTCGGGATCACCGGTGTTGACGAAAATTCTGCATCCGTCTTCCTTGGGTTTAGATTCTAATCCAGCTATCATAACGAACGAAAAGGCAGGGTTTTCCCTGCCTTTTTTGTGCCATGTCCAAAATTCAAATTACACGAAATCACGCGGGATTTTATCTTTGAAATCGCGTTCAAAAACCAGCACTTCATTTTCATAGGCTTCGATCCGCGCGGTCAAAAAGAAATCGGTCTTGTCTGCACGCATGCCGGTTGAAATATGCGTCCGCCACATCTGCCCGTCACGCCCACCGGTTTGTTCCCATTGCGCACTGACCGATGCCAAGGTTGGATCGTCGGGGTGAATGTTCCAAAGCTCTTTCATTTCAGAACCCGAAATCAGCCCATGTTCCAAATCCCGGTTTTCACCATGGTCCGCGACAATCCGGGTGGTGACAACACCTGTATCCGCATCACGCGTCGATGAATGGTTGTAGGATGGCGCCCGCAATTCTTCGGTCCGCCACGCCGCTGCCCCTTCGGGTGCTTCAAAAGTAACTTCATCACCCGTTGCCAAGGCGCGTTTCGGCAGATCAACGGATCCTGCTTCAATCATTATACTTGCGGTTTCCGGCGACGGCCAAAGCATCGGCCAATACGTGGTTGAAACCGCAATGCGCAAACGGTGGCCTTGTGGAATTCTGCAAGCAATCTGGTCGAGGTCAAACATGATATCGAACATTTCACCAACGGGCACCGCACTTGGATGTTCATGGCTATCACGATGGGTCAGGTTCAAATGCCCAAGCGTGATCAGGGCCGAGCTGCCGTCGGGGCGCAGATCACACAGGCGCACGCTTATCTGGCCTTGCGGTTTATCACATGACAGGCGCAGATGGATGCGCGGCGCACCGACAATATCCATTGCCGCATCCAGTTCATCACTGTCAAAACAGGCAGAGCCTGCATCATCGCGGCTTTGATTGCCCGGAAGTTCCCCATCAAACCCCGAGGCAAAATATTCGCCTGCCCCAAAGCCGCAATCATGTGGTGAGGAAACCTGCACCAGAAACCCACTGCGCCCTTTGGCTAACGCGGCCCCTTGCGCCAAATATAACCTCTGCGATGTGATGCTTGGCGAGGGCCAGTTTTGTTCGGCAATCCAGCGTCCCGGGCGGGCATCAAGCCAACGCTTCGGGGCAATACTGTCCATCAGATAGGCGCGGTAATCCGGGTCTTTATCAACACCGGTATCTATGCCTTTCAACCAGTGATCCCACCAGCGTTTTGCCTCTTGCAGGAACCCGATGGCAGGTGCGGGGCTGGCCAAATGCGGGTATTTGTGTATCCACGGCCCGGCGATCCCCTTTACCGGGGCCGATATGTTTTCCACCAGATGCGCGATTGTATTGCGGTACCCGTCATGCCAGCCGCCGATAGATAAAACAGCCGCTTTGATCGCCGTATAATCTTCACACACCGAACCGTGTTTCCAGTAGTCATCACGATGCTGGTGACGCAACCATGTCGACAGGTGCAAGGGCTGGTTTTCAAGCCTGTGCAACCACATTTCAAGCCAGCGATCACCCACCAGTGCGGGGTCCGGCGGGCAGGATGAATAGGACAGCATGCTTGTGCTCCAGCCAAAATTCTCACCCAGCAGGCAACCGCCTTTGTAGTGGATGTCATCGGCATAGCGATCAGTGGTTGAACAGATCGTAATAACGGCCTTAAGTGGTTTTGGTGTAAGGGCGGCCACTTGCAAGCCGTTAAACCCGCCCCACGAAATACCCATCACCCCGACATTGCCGTTACACCACGGCTGTTTCGCGGCCCAGTTGATCACCTCGACCGCATCTTGCAATTCCTGTGCAGTGTATTCATCCGCCATCAGCCCGTCACTGTCACCGTTGCCGCGCATGTCGGTACGGATGCAAACGTATCCGTGTCCTGCAAACCATGGATGGGTCGTTTCATCGCGGGCAGCGGTGCCATCACGTTTGCGGTAAGGCAGGTGTTCCAGAATAACCGGCACAGGGTTTTCGCACGCCCCTTCGGGCATCCAGACACGCGCCGACAGACGGCACCCGTCTGACATGACAATCGACATATCCGCATGTTCAACCACGCGGTTAGGGAAGTCTGTAATGGTTTTCATGGCACCATCATTTTGTATCCTGGGTAAAAAGTCGAGGCCAAATGCGTCATAGCCCTGTCGCTAACAAACTAGAACCACGGGGCTTTTTCTGTGATCGATAGAGCATGAAATCAATGTCACTCACAAGCATCGGGGTATTTTGTGCCTTGATTGCGTCTGTTGCGTTCACGCTAAACGATGTCGGGATCAAGTTTTTAAGCGGCGACTATCCATTGCATCAGGTTGTGCTGTTCCGTGCGCTTGTCGGTCTATTCATCACCCTTGCCATTATGATGCCGCTTGAGGGTGGCTTTGGCCTGCTGCGCACCAATCACCTGCGGCTGCATCTTATCCGTGGCAGTTTAGTGGTCTTGGCAAACCTGTTGTTTTTTCTGGGTCTGGCAGAAATCCCTTTGTCAGAGGCCACCGCTATATTTTTTATCTCGCCCCTGATCATCACAATCTTTTCGGTTATCTTCCTGTCCGAAAAAGTCGGGCCATGGCGATGGTTCGCTGTGGCGATGGGGTTGGTTGGCGCCATCGTTATGTTGCGTCCGACCGCGAACAGTTTCCAGTGGGCCGCACTGTTTCCCGTCGGGGCAGCATTTTGCTATGCGGGCCTGCACACGTTGACGCGTAAAATGGGCGGCACGGAAAAAGCCTCGACCATGGCATTCTATATCCAGATTACGTTTATAATCACGGCGTCCCTTATGGGTCTTGCCTTTGGTGATGGCCGGTATGCGACACAAGACAGTGCCGCTTTAGAATTCCTGCTGCGCCCCTGGATATGGCCAGAGCCGTTTGATCTGGTCGTTATGTCCGGCATCGGCATTGCCAGCGGGATCGGCGGATATTTTATCAGCCAGGCCTACCGTGTTAGCGAGGCCGCCCTGATAGCGCCCATCGAATATACCGCCCTTGTTCTGTCAATCATTTGGGGGATCACAATTTTTAACGAATGGCCCGACAGTGTGGCATGGGCCGGTATAGCCCTGATTTTAGGCGGAGGTCTGTTGATGCTGTGGCGTGAGGCCGCTCTAAAAAAGCAAACGGCCCACACGCGGATCATGCCAGATCAAAGGTAGGCGTTAACGACCTTTGAATTCCGCTTTTCGCTTTTCGACAAACGCATTCATGCCCTCTTTTTGGTCTTCAGTGGCAAACAAAGAATGAAACACGCGGCGTTCAAATAACAGGCCTTCAGCCAAGCTGCCCTCTTCCGCGCGATTAACAGCCTCACGAATAAAGCCTGTCACAGGTTTTGAATATCCTGCAATTGTCGCCGCCGCTTTCATCGCAACCTCAACCACTTTATCATCTTCCACCACACGTGCGGCAAGCCCGCAAGCCAAAGCTTCGGCGGCATCCATCATGCGGCCCGTCAGGTGCATATCCATTGATTTGGCGCGACCGATAAGCTTGGTCATGCGTTGTGATCCACCCATGCCGGCCATCACGCCCAGCTTGACCTCGGGCTGGCCGAACTTGGCGCCTTCACCCGCAATAATGAAATCACACATCATCGCCAATTCACAACCACCACCAAGCGCAAAGCCGTTGACGGCGGCAATTTTAGGGGTGCGAAATGCCGTGAAAATATCCCAGTCCGCAAAGTAATCACTGACAGTCATATCCGCATAAGTCTTGCCTTGCATTTCCTTGATATCGGCCCCGGCAGCAAAAGCTTTTTCATTACCGGTCAAAACAAAACACCCCACGCTTGGATCTTTATCCAGCGGGGTCAGTTCGGAAATAACCTCTTCCAGCAGCTTTGCATTCAGCGCGTTCAGTTGTTTTGGGCGATTTATCTGCACCAATACAACGCCGCCTTCGCGGGTGATTTTCAAGGTCTCTAACATCAGCTTATCCTTTATTTTCTACGGAAAAATCACCACCCGCAGCGGGGTGGTACAGGCGGTCAATCATGTCTTGCGGCACGCTTTCCAGCGTTGGGTATTTCCATTTCGGGGTGCGGTCTTTGTCGATCACCATTGCGCGGATACCCTCGATCAGTTCACCGTCTTGCAGGCATGTGCTGACAATTCGGTATTCATGACGCAGGGCTTTTTCCAGTGATCCGTCACGCCGTGCATCACGAATGGCAGCCAGTGTCAGTCGCAAACACAAAGGTGCGCCGCGCAAGATGTTTTTCAGGGATGCAGCGGCAAAATCCGATCGGGTTTTTTCCAGCTTTTGAATAATATCCGCCACAGTATCACAGGCAAAAACCGTATCAATTTCCGCACGGTTTTCAGCAAGGGCAGATATCTGCGGCGTTGTCGTGAAGTCTTTTAAAATCGCGACATCACCTGTTTCAATCAAGGCCGCTTTCAACGCTTCCAGCTTGTCAGACGGTACAAAATAATCGGCCAGACCCGCATAGATACAATCGGCCCCCGACAAGCGCGCGCCTGTCAGGCCGGCATATTCACCACATCGTCCGGGCATTTGCCCCAACAGGTATGTTCCGCCCACATCGGGCAGCAGCCCAATGGCGCATTCTGGCATGGCAAACATCGTACGTTCGGTGACAACACGGTGGGAACCATGCGCCGAGATACCAACCCCGCCACCCATCACGATCCCGTCCATGATCGCCACATAGGGTTTTGCATAGGTCGATATCGCGTAGTTCAAGCGGTATTCATCGCGCCAAAATTTCAGCGCATTTTCCACCTGCCCGCTTTTGCCTTCGTTATAGATTTTGACAATATCGCCACCGGCGCAAAAGGCTTTTTCGCCCATGGCATCGATTAGCAACAATCCAACATCATCATCCGCAGCCCAGCCCTGCATCGCGGTTTCCAGCGACAGACACATCGGGTGGGTCAACGCATTCAAGGCTTGCGGGCGGTTCAAAGTCACATGCCCCGCGCGGCCCGTTTTGCGTATAATCAAATCGCTCATGACAGGCCCCGTGCGTTTAGAACGGAACGTGCGATAATCATGCGCATAATCTCATTCGTGCCTTCAAGAATTTGGTGCACACGAATATCGCGCACAATTTTTTCAATACCGTAATCTTGCAAATACCCGTAACCACCCAGCAGTTGCAGCGCATCATTGGCCACATCAAAACAGTTGTCAGTGACAAACAATTTCGCCATTGCACAATGTTTGGTGGCGTCCGCTGCACCTTGATCCAGCTTCCACGCTGCTTGGCGCAAAAACACACGGGCCGCTTCCAACCTGGTTTCCATTTCCGCCAGTTTGAATTGCAAAGCCTGAAACTGGTCTATGGTTTTGCCGAAGGCTTTGCGTTCACCCATATAGTTCGCCGCGATTTTAGCCGCTTGCGTGGCAGCCCCCAATGAACAGGCGGCAATGTTCAAACGCCCGCCGTCCAGCCCTTCCATCGCGTATTTGAAACCGGCACCTTCAGCGCCCAACAGGTGATCCGCAGGCACTTCGCAAGCGTCCATTTGCACCTGTGCGGTTGGTTGTGATTTCCAGCCCATTTTATGTTCTTGCGCCCCGAAAGACAGCCCGTCCGTGCCATCAGGGATCAACATGGTCGAGATGCCTTTTGGCCCCTCATCACCAGTGCGGCACATCACCAGATAAAGATCGGCAAAGCCGCCACCGGAAATAAACGCCTTGTTCCCGCTAAGTTTAAAACCGGTATCGGTCTTTTCAGCCTTGGTGCGCAATGCCGCCGCGTCCGAGCCAGAGCCCGGTTCCGTCAGGCAATAAGCCGCATAAATATCGAACCCGATTAAGCGATCCAGCCACACGTCTTTAAAGCTGTCGGTGGCATATTTCGCCACCATATTGGTACACATATTATGGATCGATATGAACGCCGCAACCGATGGGCAAGCCATCGACAGTGCTTCAAAAATCAGCACAGCATCCAAACGACTAAGTCCGGTGCCGCCTTGATCTTCGGGCACATAAATGCCGCCAAAACCCAGATCACCTGCCGCTTTCAGAACGCTGCGCGGGATCGCACCGTCACGTTCCCAAGCTTGCGCATTAGGTGCTATGGCGTCCTGACCAAACGCATAAGCGGTATCATAAAATAATTGTTGTTCTTCGTTCAGATTAAACTGCATCTGTCATACCCCTATCTAGGTTGCATCCGTGTGGCGCCGTCAAGGCGAACAGTTTCACCATTCATAAAACTGTTTTCAATCATGTGGCAAACAAGGGCTGCAAATTCTTCCGGCGTGCCCAGGCGTGACGGGAACGGAATATTTGCCGCCAGCGCATCTTGCACCTCTTGTGAAAATGCCGCCACCATCGGGGTCTTGAAAATACCGGGGGCCACGGACAGAACCCGAATGCCTGATTTCGCCAAATCACGCGCCATCGGCAGGGTCATTGCTGCCACGCCACCCTTGGAAGCACCATATGCCACCTGCCCGATCTGGCCTTCAAAGGCTGCAACAGACGCCGTATTGATAATCACGCCGCGTTCACCATCTTCATTCAAAGCATCAGCCGCAGACATGCCAAGGGCCGACTGGCTGGACACGTTGAAGGTGCCGACAAGGTTCACATTGATGACTTTCTGGAACAGCGCCAAATCATGTGCCGCGCCGCGTGACACGGTTTTTGCAGCGGGTGCAATGCCGGCGCAATTCACGCAAATACGTTCCTGACCATTGGCCGCGCGGGCTTTTGCAAGCGCATCCGCAACACTGGCCTGATCGCTGACATCGGCCTGACAAAACACGCCACCCAACTCGGCTGCCAATGCTTGACCCGCGTCCGCATTCATATCCAAAAGCGCAACCTTCACACCTTTCGACGCCAGCAACCTTGCAACAGCCGCCCCAAGTCCCGAGGCCCCGCCTGTGATAATTGCCGCCATTTGATCAATATTTTTCATGCCCTAAACCCTTTCAATGGCAATGGCAGTACCTTCACCGCCACCGATACAAATTGCTGCCACGCCGCGTTTCAGCCCGCGTGCTTCCATCGCGTTCAGAAGCGTCACAATGATCCGCGAGCCGGACACCCCGATGGGGTGGCCCAGCGCACAGGCACCGCCGTTTACGTTGACAATATCACGCGAAATGCCGAACTCTTTCATGAAGGCCATTGGCACCACGGCAAAAGCTTCATTCACTTCCCAAAGGTCCACATCCGACACGTCCCAACCGATGTTTTCCAGCAGCTTTTTAGCGGCAGGAACGGGGGCGGTGGTGAACCAGCTTGGCTCATGCGCGTGGCTTGCGTGGCCAACAATACGCGCCCGAACGGTCAGACCTTTTTCCTTTGCCACTTCTTCACTGGTCACAACCAGCGCAGCCGCGCCATCCGAAATAGATGATGCATTTGCCGCTGTTACAGTGCCGTCCTTTTTGAACGCAGGGCGCAGGGTTGGAATTTTTTCAGGACGGGCTTTGCCGGGTTGTTCATCCTGCGTCACCTCAATATCGCCTTTACGGGTTTTCACTGTGAAGGGCACAATCTCGGCGTCAAACGCACCGGCTTTTTGTGCGTCCAAAGCGTTGGACAAAGACCGCAACGCGTAAGCATCCTGATCTTCGCGGGTGAACTGGTATTTTTCAGCGCAAAGTTCGGCATAATGGCCCATCAAAGTGCCTTTTTCATAGGCGTCTTCGAGACCGTCCAGAAACATGTGGTCTTTCATTTCCACATGCCCCAAACGCGCCCCGCCACGGGTTTTGCTGGACAGATAAGGTGCCAGCGTCATGCTTTCCATGCCACCTGCAATCATCAGGCTTTGCGAGCCTGCAAGAATTTGATCATGTGCCACCATCACGGTTTTCATACCCGAGCCGCAAACCTTGTTGATCGTGGTCGCGGGTACCGATTGCGGCAATCCCGCACCCAGTGTTGCTTGGCGTGCTGGCGCCTGACCCAGACCTGCGGGTAAAACGCAGCCCATCAGCACCTCGTCCACATCATCGACGCTGACCTTGGCATTTGCCAGCGCACCCTTGATTGCTGCGGCCCCAAGCTCGGGCGATGGTGTGCCTGAAAAATCACCTTGAAAACCACCCATTGGCGTGCGGGCGGCACCCGCAATTACAACTATTTTTGTCATGTCATATCCTTAAAGAATGCAGCAATGCGCTGCTGTGCTTCATCTGTTTCCCAACGGTCTGCCAAGGCATTAACCGTCAATTCAATATCATTTTCAACATCACGGCCCTGCATTTGTTGCAACAAGGCTTTGGCCTGCGCCACAGCCCCGGGGGCGGTTTTCAAAATCGGTTTTATCTCTGCCTCAATCGCTGCATCCATTTCATCTGCGGCACAAACCGAACTGACCAGCCCTGCACGCAAGGCCAGATCTGTGTCAAATGATTTGGCAGTGAAAAATACCTGCCGCGCATAGGTTTCCGACAAACGGCGCAACACAAAAGGCCCGATGGTAGCAGGGATCAGACCCAGCTTTGTTTCGGTCAGGGCAAAACGTGCGCCTTTAACCGCGACAACAATATCGCAAACCGCCATCATGCCGATACCGCCGCCATAAGCGTTACCCTCAACGCGCCCGATCAGGGGTTTTGGCAAGGCGTTCAGACCTGCCAGCATATTGGCCAGCAACCGCGCCTCGGTGATTTTACCGGCGCGGTCTTGTGCCGCTTGGGCGCGCATCCAGTTCAGATCAGCGCCTGCGCAAAAACTTTTGCCCTGTGCGGCCAGAATAACCGCGCGCACTTTATCATCCGCCCCAAGGGCCTGCGTTGCGGCTGTAATCTCGGCCATCATCTGGCCATTCATCGCATTGTGTTTTTTAGGTCGCGCCAGTGTCAGCGTGGCAATGCCGCGTGTATCAACTATAACTTCAATCGTGTTATACAGCATCTGATACTCCTGCTATGTTGCTTTGCAAATAATCTTGCGCCATCTGTAGTTTTTCCAAATCCAACCCTGTCTGCCAGCCTGCATCATACAGCATTTCGACCAGCGGAATGGTTGACAAATTGCCCTTGGCGCCCGGCGCATAAGGGCAACCGCCCAAGCCGCCAATAGCACTGTCAAAGCAGCGTAAACCATAATCCAATGCGGTTTTGACATTTTCCAAAGCCGTGCCGTCAGTATCATGGAAATGCCCTGCCAGTTTAGCCGCAGGAACTGTTTTCAGCAAATCATCAAACAAAATACCCGTGGTTTCAGGCGTGCCCTTGCCGATAGTATCACCCAATGAAACCTGATAGCAGCCCAAGTCCAACAAAGCTTGCGTAACCTTACGCACCTGCGCAGGTGCAACTGCACCCTCATAGGGGCAGGCGATGACACAAGACACATACCCGCGCAAAGAAACCCCTGCTGCAAGGGCAGCTTTCGCGACAGGGATGAAGCGTTCCAGACTTTCGGCAATGGTGCAATTGATGTTCTTTTGGCTGAAACTTTCAGAGGCAGAACCGAAAATTGCCACCTCATCGACACCTGCCTTTAACGCGGCTTCCAGCCCTTTCATATTGGGCGTCAAAGCCGCATAGGTCACACCGGATTTACGCTTGATCCCTGCCATAACTTCGGTTGAATCCGCCATTTGCGGCACCCATTTGGGCGACACGAAACTGGTGGCTTCAATATGGCGCAAGCCAGTTTGTGACAGCAGATCGATCAGCGCGACCTTGTGCTTTGTCGGCACGATTGCAGGTTCATTTTGCAACCCGTCACGCGGACCCACCTCATATATCGTAACGAAATTATCGGTCATTCGGCCAACTCTTCCAGCACCACAAGCTGGCTGCCTTCATCAACGGCCGCCGAGGCTGCACAAAACACATCCGCGATCACCCCGTCGCGGGGTGCCACCAGTGCATGTTCCATTTTCATTGCTTCCAGCACCAGCATGGGATCGCCCTTTTTCACGGTATCGCCAATAGCTACATGAACAATACTGACAACCCCTGTCATCGGTGCGAAAACGCAATCGGCGTTGCCATCCTGGGCCTGACTTGCCGCCAGTGGATCAATCGCTTCAAAGGTAAACTGTTCGCCATCAAGTTTCACCGTAATCGACCGGTCATGTTTGACCACAAGGGCCGTCAGGTTTTTCGATCCGGTCCGTGCAGAGACATGGGTTTGCCCACGTGTCACGTTCTGAAAAGCATGGGTTTCATCATCCTGCGACAGGCTGATATTACTGCCGCCATCAAACTGCAAACACCCGGAAAAATCAGTTAAACCAAGCGATTGCGTAGCCTTGCCCCATAGCTGCCAGCCAAGCCGAGACGCTTGCGGATCAACATCATGTGCGGCCAAACCGGCCGAGATAACGGCAAAGGCTGGCGGGGTATTTTCCGCCATCAGGCTATCGGATTTACGCGCGATCAACCCCGTGTCGAAGCGGGATTGCGCAAAATCAGGATCAGCACAAAGCCGTGATAGAAAGGTAAGGTTGGTTTGCGTTCCGGCGCAAATCGTCTGGTTCAAACCCTGTTGCAACGTGGCCAATGCCGCATCGCGTGTGGGTTCATGCGTGATCAGTTTTGCGATCATCGGATCGTAAAACGGGCTAACTTTATCGCCACTGCGCACGCCTGTATCGGCACGACATCCGGCACCGAACTGCACATGGTGCAAGGTGCCGGGGGCTGGCATGAAATCGTTTTGCGGGTCTTCGGCGTAGATACGCGCTTCAAACGCATGGCCTTGAATGTGCAGCTGATCTTGGGTCAAAGGCAAAGGCTCATTTGCGGCCACGCGCAACTGCCATTCCACCAGATCCTGCCCCGTGATCGCTTCGGTCACAGGGTGTTCCACCTGCAATCTTGTATTCATTTCCATGAACCAGAAACCGTCCACCCGCAGGGGGCCAGAACCATCCACGATAAACTCGATCGTGCCCGCACCTTCGTAATTTATCTGTGCTGCCGCCCGCGTGGCCGCCGTTGTCATCGCGGCGCGCACATCCGTGGGCATGTCGGGTGCAGGGGCTTCTTCTATCACCTTTTGGTGGCGGCGTTGTAATGAACAATCGCGTTCGAACAGATGCACGATATTGCCGTGGCTATCGCCAAAAACCTGCACTTCGATATGGCGGGGGGCAGTGATGTATTTCTCGATCAACACATGGGCGTCACCAAAGCTGGCTTTGCCTTCACGTTGCGCAGACGCCAGATGTGTAGCAAAATCCGCAGGCTTTTCAACCAGACGCATCCCCTTGCCGCCGCCGCCGGCACGGGCTTTGATCAACACGGGATAACCGATTTTTACAGCTTCACCGGCCAGAAAATCCGCATCCTGATTTGCACCGTGATAGCCAGGCACAACGGGCACGCCTGCCTCTTCCATCAAATACTTGGCCTGATCTTTCAAACCCATCTTGCGAATAGCATCCGCTGACGGGCCGATAAAAACCAGCCCTGCCTGCGCCAGTTTTTCAGCAAACTCCGGATTTTCCGACAAGAAGCCATAACCGGGATGCACCGCTTGCGCACCGGTTTGCAACGCGACTTCAATCACGCGATCACTTTGCAGATAGCTGTCAGTTGCCGCAGACCCGCCGATATGCACGGCTTCATCAGCCAAGGCGACATGCAGCGCGTCCGCGTCCGCATCGGAATAAACCGCAACGGTGGCCACGCCCATGCGTTTGGCGGTTTTGATAATGCGGCAAGCGATTTCGCCACGGTTTGCAATCAGTATTTTCGTGAACATCAGATCCACCCCTACATTCTAAAGACGCTGAAACGCGTCTCTTCAATCGGTGCATTCAAAGCGGCCTTTAATGACAAAGCCACCACATCGCGGGTTTTACGCGGGTCGATAATCCCATCATCCCAAAGCCGTGCAGATGCATAAAGCGGTTGTGATTGCTCTGCAAACTGATCCAGTATCGGTTGCTTCAACTTGCGTTCATCTTCGTCCGAAAACGTCCCGCCTTTGGCTTCAATCGCGTCGCGCGTCACGGTTGCCATCACACCTGCCGCCTGTTCACCACCCATCACCGATATTTTTGCATTCGGCCACATCCACATGAAACGCGGCCCGTATGCGCGCCCGCACATACCATAATTTCCCGCACCATAAGAGCCGCCAACCACCACGGTGATCTTCGGCACGTCAGCACAAGATACCGCCGCGACCAGCTTGGCCCCGTCTTTAGCAATTCCGCCCGCTTCGTATTTCGCACCCACCATAAAGCCGGTGATATTTTGTAAAAACAGCAGCGGGATTCTGCGTTTACAGCACAGCTGAATGAAATGCGCACCCTTCTGACTGCTTTCGGAAAACAGCACACCGTTATTGGCCAATATGCCAACGGGCATCCCGTCAATATGAGCAAAGCCACAAATAAGGGTTGCACCGAAGCGTTCCTTGAATTCCTCGAATTCAGAGCCATCAATAATCCGCCCGATAATCTCTCGAATATCAAACGGCGTTTTGGCGTCTTTGGGGACAACGCCCAGCAATTCGGACGGGTCAAGTACAGGCGGCTTTGGCGCGCGGCCTTTAATGGCGGGTGCAGGTATATCGCCCAGATTGCGCACGCATTGACGCGCCAGCGCCAGCGCATGGGCATCATCGTTTGCCAGATAATCCGCGACACCTGAAAGGCGCGTATGCGTGTCGCCACCGCCCAGCGTTTCGGCATCGACTATTTCGCCTGTCGCCTCTTTCAACAGCGGCGGGCCTGCCAGAAAAATCGTGCCTTGTTCCTTGACGATAATTGTCTGATCCGACATCGCAGGCACATAGGCCCCGCCTGCGGTGCAAGACCCCAAAACCACCGCGATTTGGGTGATGCCCTTGGCGCTCATCCGTGCCTGATTGTAAAAAATCCGCCCAAAATGTTCTTTGTCGGCAAACACCTCATCCTGATTGGGCAGGTTGGCCCCGCCACTGTCCACAAGGTAAATGCACGGCAGATTGTTTTCTTCAGCAATGGCCTGCGCGCGCAAATGTTTTTTAACCGTCAGCGGAAAATACGTACCACCTTTGACGGTTGCGTCATTGCACACGATCATGCAGTCGCGACCTTCAACCGTACCAATGCCCGCGATAACACCGGCGGCGGGCAGATCAGTGTTGTAAACATCATGCGCCGCAAACAGGCCGATTTCCAGAAAAGCCGAGCCCGCATCCAGCAGTGCCGCCACACGATCACGCGACAGCATTTTACCGCGCGCAAGGTGGCGGGCGCGCGAACGTTCATTGCCGCCTTTTGATATTTCTGCGGCAAGTTCGGAAATGCCGTCCAGCAAAGCTTTGTTTGCTTCTGCATTCGCCGCAAAGTCCGCGCTTTGCACATTCAGTTTTGTCTTTATCACAGCCATTATTCAGCCCCTGCTTCTGCGCATGCGCGCGCTTTCAATTCTTTTCGGATAATCTTGCCCGTGACCGTCATCGGCAGGGCGTCCACGAATGCAACTTCACGCGGGTATTCATGGGCGGCCAGACTGCCTGCAACATGGGATTGCAATTCTTTGACCAGCGCATCACCGGGTGCAAACCCATCGTTCAGCTTTACATAAGCCTTCACAATTTCGGTGCGTTTGGGGTCGGGTTTGCCCACCACGGCAACGGCTGCAACCGCCGCATGCGCCAACAAACAATTTTCTATTGCACTTGGCCCGATACGGTATCCCGCCGAAGTGATCACATCATCCTGCCGTCCGACAAAGCGGATAAAACCATCTTCAATAATGCCGCGATCACCCGTCACCAGCCAATTGCCGCGAAATTTTTCGGCCGTAGCGGTCGGGTTCTGCCAGTATTCCAGCATCATCACAGGACTGCCACGGCCCACCGCGATATCACCCTCGCAACCGGTTGGCAGGCCATTTTCATCAATCACAGCCACATCGTGACCGGGAACGACACGGCCTGCACAACCGGTCGGGGAGGTAAACAGTTCGGCACAGGAAGACACAACCATGTTGCATTCCGTCTGGCCGTAAAATTCGTTTATCGTCAGGCCAAAGGCGGCTTTACCCCAGCTTATCAAGGCACTGCCCAAGGGTTCACCGCCTGATGCAACTGTACGCAATCCCGATATATGAACACCTTCTTGTTTCAGCATTTTCAGGGCCGTAGGCGGGAAAAATACATTGCGAACACCACCGTCGGCGATGGTTTTCTGACAGCCCGCAGCACTGAATTTCTGCATCCGCGCGGCCACAACGGGTATGCCGTGATGCAGCCCCGGCATCAGTACATCCAGCAAGCCACCAATCCATGCCCAGTCCGCAGGCGTCCACAGGCAATCGCCATCCTTAGGCAGGAAATCATGGCTTAGCTCGACACCCGGCAAATGGCCCAGCAATGTGCGGTGTGCCAGCAAAGCACCTTTGGGCGCACCCGTGGTGCCAGAGGTATAGATCAAAATCGCAGGGTCATCGGCAGATGTATCTTGTGGTTTAAACCCGGTTGCGTCTTGATCAAACGTAGTGGTTTCAGGGCAAATCACATGTTCCATCGCGGGTAACTGATCTAGCAATGGCGTAATGATCTGCAATGCGCCTTCATCAACCACAATCGCTTTCGCGCCCGCATCGTTCAGGCGTGACAGCAATGCCCCGGCCCGAAACAACGTAAACAACGGCACCGAAATAGCCCCCAATTTCCAAATCGCAATATGGGCCGCCGCCGTCCAAACCGATTGGGTGCGAAACACGCCGACACGGTCGCCTGCACATATGCCTTTGGCCCGCAGATGTTGCGCCAGATGATCCGACAGATATTGCAACACGGCAAAACTAACATCCGCGCGCGCGCCTTCGGTCAGGTCAATAATCGCGGTGCGGTCAGGATCAATCGCCGCCCATTTATCGCATACATCCACACCGATATTATACCGTTCGGGAATGTCCCAAACGAAGCTTTCGCACAAAGCATCATATGATGTGGCGGGGTGCAGCATAGGCTAACCCGCAGTCTCGTTAAACAGTTCACGCCCGATCAACATGCGGCGAATTTCCGAGGTGCCCGCACCGATTTCATACAACTTGGCATCGCGCAACAAACGCCCCGTCGGGTAGTCATTGATATAACCGTTACCGCCCAGACATTGAATGGCTTCCAACGCGACTTGCGTGGCTTTTTCGGCAGCATAAAGTATACAACCTGCACTGTCCTTGCGCGAGGTTTGACCACGGTCACAACCCTGCGCCACCGCATAAACATAGGCGCGGCACGCGTTCATTGTCGTATACATATCGGCGATTTTACCCTGCATCAGCTGAAAGGTGCCGATCGGTTTGCCGAACTGTTCACGCTCATGCACGTAAGGTACCACCACATCCATTGCAGCCGCCATAATGCCGATGGGCCCTGCGGCCAAAGTCACCCGTTCATAGTCGAGACCCGACATCAAAACATTCACGCCCTTGCCCTCTTCCGCCAGAATATTTTCGAACGGTACCAGACAATCCTTGAAGATCAGCTCACAAGTATTTGACCCACGCATCCCCAACTTGTCCAGCTTTGGCCCGGTGGAAAACCCGTCCATGCCACGCTCGACCAAAAGGGCGGTTAGCCCTTTGGGGCCGGCATCTGGGTCAGTCTTGGCATAGACGATCAGCGTGTTCGCATCCGGCCCGTTTGTGATCCACATTTTGTTGCCGTTCAGCATGAAACCGTCGTTGCGTTTTTCCGCCTTAAGCTTCATCGAAACAACGTCTGAACCCGCACCCGGTTCCGACATCGCAAGTGATCCCACATGCGCACCCGAAATCAGTTTCGGCAAATATTTTGCCTTTTGTTCGGCCGTGCCCCAGCGATTGATCTGGTTGATACAAAGATTGGAATGCGCGCCATACGACAGACCAACCGAGGCACTGGCCCGGCTGATTTCCTCTATCGCGATGCAATGTGCCAAGTAGCCCATCGCAACCCCGCCGTCATCTTCGGGAACGGTAATACCGTGCAGGCCAAGCGCGCCCATTTTTTCCCACAGGTCTGCGGGAAATTCGTTTGTTTGGTCAATTTCAGCCGCACGCGGGGCTATTTCATCCGTCGCAAACCGGCGCACGGTTTCGCGTAACGCATCAATATCCTCGCCCAAATTAAAATTCATTGTCGCATCAAACATGTGCTTTCCCTTCTATATCATAACCAACGCTGCGCAATAAAATGGCCGCGTAATAATCTTCTATTTTTGCTTTCGATAACCGCCCCTTGGCGCGGTACCATGTGTTAACCCCGATCAACGAACCCAGCACAGACATTGCCGCAACATGGGCGTCTTCAACATTGAACTGACCGCTTTCCTGACCCTCACGGATGATTTTACGCACGACTTCTTCGTAAGCTTTACGCTTTTTCTCAATCCGTTTGTGACCGTCCGCTTCCAGCGAACGCAACTCCATAAACGAGATGAAAACATCGTCGGCGCGCGTAATATTATAACTGATATGGAAGCGCACAAAGCTTTCCAGCTTTTGCGCCGGCGTCATGCCTGCGACATCCACCTGCCCCCATGCAGCCAACAGGCCGTCCATGTGGTCGGACATCAAAAGCACCAGAATTTGCTGTTTTGATGGCACATGATTGTAAAGCGCGCCCACATTCACACCCACCGCATCCGCGATCATCCGCATGGAAACGGCGGCGTAACCGAATTGCGCAATCAATGGCAAAGCCTTTTCTTGAATCGAGGCCTTGGTCTTTGACCCAACTGATCCTTTTATACGTGCCATGCGGCCCTCAATTAAATGAACGTTCGTTCTTTAACTATACAATGTAAAATTTGTCAAGGATTCCATGATTTGGAATTTTACGATTTAGCCGGGAACGCGTCCGTCCGCTATCACCAGACCATCACAAGGCAAATCGCCTTTGTGGCAAAGCACTACATCAGCGCGCAGTTTCAACAGCTCGCGGATTGAAGCCGCGTAGCCCGCAGTTTCGGTGTTTTCGGTTTCAAGCCGCACCAGAAGCGTATCATTTTGGCCATCGTGGTTAACTTCCACACGCGCCTTATGCACTTCAGGATGGCGTTCCAGCAAGGCGGCCACCTGTTCGGGGCGTACAAACATGCCCTTTACTTTCGTTGCTTGATCCGCACGACCCTTCCAGCCTGCAATGCGCATATTGGTGCGCCCACAGGGGCTGACACCGGGCAAAATGGCAGACAAATCACCGGTTGCAAAACGGATCAGCGGATAATCAGGGTTCAGTGTGGTGACTACAACTTCGCCGATTTCACCGGTCGCTACAGGCTTGCCAGTACCCGGAACAACGATTTCAACGATCACGCCTTCGTCGACAATCAGCCCGTCCATCGCTGCGGTTTCATAGGCGATATGGCCCAGGTCAGCGGTGGCATAGCATTGCAAACATGTGATGCCGCGATCAATATAGCCTTGACGAATTTGCGGAAACAACGGCCCGCCACTAACGGCTGCCGCGCGAATTTTGGATAGGTCCAACCCCAGCGCATCGCCCTTTTGCAAAATCGTATTCAAATAATCAGGCGTACCCGTATAACACGTCACCCCCAGATCAGCGGCTGCACGGGCCTGCAATTCAGTTTGGCCCGGACCTGCGGGAAACACGGTTGCCCCAACGGCTTCCGCTGCATTTTCAAACATCATGCCCGCAGGCGTGAAGTGATAGGAAAAGGTATTTTGCACCACATCATCCGCACCCACACCTAAAGCATGTAAAAAACGACCGAACCGCCACCAGTCATGGCCCTTTTGGCCCATCTCGTAGATCGGGCCGGGGGACTGGAAAACCTGGCGTATATCTTTTGGTGCAAGTGCTGCGAACCCGCCCAATGGTGCGTTGGCTTTTTGTGCGGCACTTAGATCTGTTTTGCGCAATACAGGCAGGTTTGCCAAATCAGAGGTTTGGGCAATCGTGCTGGCATCAATCCCAGCCAGAAGCGTTGCAAACCCAGTGGCATTCTTCTGTGCATTGACGATTTGCGCAGGCAAAACCTGTGCCAGATCACTGGCCCGTTCATCATCTGATCGGGTCTCTAGGCTGTCATAAAACGCGGTCATTAGCTTAACCACCTTTTGCGGCGGCGATAAGAACGTACATCACGAAACGATTTGCGGCCCTCATCCGACATGCCCAGATAGAACTCTTTCACATCGGGATTTTCACGCAATTCAGCGGCAGGGCCATCCATCACTACGCGGCCAGACTCCAGAATATAGCCGTAGTGTGCAAAGCGTAACGCGACATTTGTGTTTTGTTCTGCCAGCAGGAATGACACGCCTTCGCGTTCATTCAGGTCTTTCACAATATTGAAAATCTCTTCCACCAACTGTGGTGCCAGCCCCATGCTGGGTTCATCCAGCAGAACCGTTTCAGGCTTGCTCATCAATGCCCGCCCAATGGCACACATCTGTTGTTCACCACCAGAGGTATAACCCGCTTGCGATTTGCGCCGTTCTTTCAGGCGCGGGAAATATGTATAAACCAGTTCCAGCGCATCGGCCAACTGGGCGCGGCTATACTTGCGGGTATAGGCCCCCGTCAGCAGGTTTTCTTCTATTGTCAGGTGTTCAAAACAGTGACGGCCTTCCATCACCTGGATAACACCAGACTTCACCAGTGTCGCGGGGTCCAGTTCTGCAATCGACTGGCCGCGATAGATGATTGATCCTTTGGTCACCTCGCCGCGTTCAGAATGCAGCAGGTTCGAAATTGCTTTCAGCGTGGTGGTTTTCCCCGCGCCGTTTCCGCCCAGAAGGGCCGTAATACCGCCTTTGGGAACTGACAGGCTGACGCCTTTCAACACAAGGATCACATGGTTGTAGATCACTTCAATGTTGTTCACTTCCAATAGGTTTTCTGATGTTGGTGTCGCGTCTAACATAAGGTCATTCCAGCGGTTAAAATTCAAGATTGTCCCTCTGGCCGCAGATGGGCCAGAGGGCGTATTAGGGCTTAGTTACAGCCTTCAGAAATATTGTTTTCAGCAGCAAATGCAGCACTATCCTCTGCGATTAGCGCACCGATAACATCCATATCGGACGGGCCGAAATCAGTGATCAGTGACCA
>DAOUQS010000220.1 GCA_030625465.1 Amylibacter sp.
AACGCGCATGTAATACACGGATCGGACCCGGGGGCGGTACCCGGCGACTCCACCAAAAATCCCTTCATTTGGGGGCGGTATGGGGTCGAAATAGGATCGACGGACGTCTAAAGATGTTAGCTTTTGCCCGGCTGTCTGCCACCGTTATCGGCGAAAAATGTACAATTGCAAATGACAATCGTGCTCCGATGGCTTTGGCTGCGTAAGCAGTTCGAGCAATCGAAACTTAACTCCTTGCACTTAGCGGTGTAAGGCGGGGTTCGCAGGTACCTGGCAACAGAAACCTGCACCTTACCAAAAAGTGTCATCCCCATAGAACTGCGTCAATGATCGCAAATACGCTTTTATTCATCGGCACTAACGCCTATGCTGGGGTCAAGTAACACAGGTAGAATTATGACCGATACAATCGACTATCCACAATTGATGCATAATGCCATGCGCGACCTTATGGCAAACCTGTTGCGCACAGTCGGTGCCGCAGGCCATATGCCCGGTGAACATCATTTTTTCATCTGCTTTGACACCACCCATCCCGGCGTCGATATCGCACCTTGGCTACGCGAACGCTACCCCGAGGAGATGACGATTGTGATCCAGCACTGGTTCGACAATCTGGTGGTTCTAGATGACCGATTCTCAATCACATTGAACTTCAATGACACGCCCGAGCCGCTGGTTATACCGCTGGATGCGATTAAAACCTTTGTTGATCCCACTGTCGAATTTGGTCTGCGTTTCGATGATGACGACAATGACAGTGATAACGAACGCGGCGATGATGCCCCGGAAAGCCCAATGATGACAATCAACGAGGATGATACCCCCAAAGGTGACGCCGAAGTGATTTCACTGGATAATTTTCGCAAATAATTCCGGTATACTGGAGCTGTTTTGCATGCCGCTACGGCAACACATAGTAAAAAATAGTGGTTCTGATCGGACTTTCCACCAAATACGGGCCCGTTTACTTTGATTTTTGTTTGTCATCCATGCATTAGCCGCATATAAACACACGTGATACATCAGGAGTCTGTTATGACGGATACACGCACCGAGACCGACAGCTTTGGATCATTGGAAGTACCTTCCGACAAGTATTGGGGTGCGCAAACGCAGCGCAGCCTGATTAACTTTCCGATCGGCTGGGAAAAACAACCCATTGCAATTGTACGCGCCCTAGGCGTAATCAAAAAAGCCTGTGCGCAGGCTAATTTGGAATTGCGGTTTTTACCGGCACAGATCGCGGGCGCGGTTATTGAAGCGGCCAGCGAAGTGATTGACGGGAAGTTTGACGATCACTTTCCACTGGTGGTTTGGCAAACTGGTTCCGGCACGCAATCAAACATGAACGCGAACGAAGTTATTTCGAACCGGGCGATTGAACTGATGGGCGGAAAAATGGGGTCAAAATCCCCGGTTCATCCTAATGACCACTGCAACATGGGTCAGTCGTCAAACGATACGTTCCCGACGGCCATGCATATTGCCACGGCAATGACCGCACATGACATCCTTATCCCCGGGCTTGAAAAACTACACACGGCACTGGCTGCCAAAGCCAGTGAGTTCAAAGATATCATCAAGATCGGCCGCACCCATACGCAAGATGCAACCCCGCTGACTTTGGGACAGGAATTCGGCGGTTATGCCTTTCAGGTTGAACAGGGCATTGCGCGCGTAAAACATGCTTTAAAAAACATCTACCCTTTGGCCCAAGGCGGCACTGCGGTGGGAACAGGACTGAACACGCCCATAGGCTGGGATGAAAAAGTTGCCAAGAATATGGCTGAGATCACCAACCTGCCGTTTGTAACAGCACCCAATAAATTTGAAGCGCTTGCCGCACATGATGCAATGGTTGAAATGTCCGGCGCATTGAAAACCGTCGCCGCATCTTTGTTTAAAATCGCCAACGACATCCGCTTTCTGGGCTCTGGCCCGCGTTGTGGTCTGGGTGAATTGATTTTACCCGAGAACGAGCCTGGATCATCCATCATGCCCGGCAAGGTTAACCCGACCCAGTGCGAAGCAATAACCCAGGTTTGCGCCCATGTGATCGGCAATGATGCCGCCGTTGGTTTTGCAGGCTCGCAAGGCCATTTTGAATTGAATGTCTACAAACCGATGATGGCCTATAACGTATTGCAATCCATCCAGCTGCTGGGCGATGCGTCAAATACATTTACCGATAATTGTGTGGACGGCATCGAAGCCGACAAGGAACGTATCAGTACATTGATGTGGGAAAGCCTGATGCTGGTGACAGCCCTTGCCCCGGAAATCGGTTATGACAACGCCACAAAGGTTGCAAAAACCGCGCATAAAAACCGCACCACGTTAAAAGAAGAAGCCATCAATCTGGGCTTTGTGGATGCCGAAACCTTTGACCGTGTGGTGCAGCCGAAAGATATGCTTGGGCCAAGGTAGCTTCATCTGATATCCTTAATAAGATGTGCGCAGGATCACTTCCTTTAACAGTTAAGGGATCGGATAATCATGCGTAAAGACTTAAGTGGAAACATCAATATTGATCTGTAATTTACTGTTTCTTATGTGTTTAATCCTATAGGTGCTGTATCATAAGCTACAGTATAATAAGTTGCAAAATCCATAAACCCTCTGTATCTTGTGCTTAATAAGTCCGAACCCACAATAAGATGGGAAAAGGCATAAGGACACGGGCAGCTTGGATCACGCGCAATACGACGTGATTTATCTGTTCATAGCAGCGGTGAACTACAGGTAAATGCCACAAACATTTACATCATTTCAGATCAGCGGAGATCTGCACGATACGAATTCGATCACTATCGGAGTGGCCGAACAAATTTCGGTTGTCGATGACGATTTAACCGCCGATTCAGGTACAATAGATACTGGACCCCAATTTTCCATCGGTGGTACCGATTTCTTCTCAACAGCATATCCCGGATCTGTCGACGGTATCGAAATATACCAGGCAACAGTACCCGGCGTGGGTGTTGTCAGGTTTGCCTATCTTACAGCATCAGGTGACGGCGTTGATGACGGGGTGGACCGGATCATTATCCTAAGCGGTTCGGTTTCCCCTGGGGATACGTTAACCGGCATAAAACGCGTGCCCGGCCTTAGCAAACAGCCGTTTGAATACAGCGACATCCCCGGTATCATTTGCTTTACACCCGGCACGTTAATTACAACACCGCGCGGCCCTGTTCTGGTTGAGGACCTGCTGGTCGATGATCTTGTCATTACGGCGGATAACGGGCTACAGGCAATTCGCTGGGTTGGCACCAAACGCATCACCGGCGCGCGCTTAATGGCATTCCCCAAGCTGCGCCCGATCCGGATTCGCAAAGATGCCTTTGGTCACGGGGTGCCAAACCGTGATATGCACGTATCGCCGCAACACCGCATGTTAATTGATAGCAACCGCACCTTCATCAACTACGGCGAAAGCGAGGTTTTGGCACCGGCCAAAGGCTTGGTAAATGATTATAGCATCACCGTCGATTACAGCGTCAAAAGTACGGATTACATCCATATCCTGTTTGACCGCCACGAGATAGTATTTGCAAACGGTGCGGCGACAGAAAGCTTTCATCCGGGTCATATGGCAATGTCGGCACTTGACGAAGCACCGCGCAACGAGTTGTTCGAGATTTTTCC
>DAOUQS010000063.1 GCA_030625465.1 Amylibacter sp.
GTTTTTCTTTACATAAGGCTGGTCAAGGCGTTGACGGCGCAGGCCATCCCAGATGAACCGGCCTTTATCAGACAACCATTCTTCATTCACACCGTCATGATTGCGCGGTACAATCCGCATCACTTCACGACCTTTGGTGTCCACACGGATGTTTGAACCAAGTGCATCCATCACATCAATTGTTTCGGTTTTCTTCAATTCCCAAGGACGGGCAGAAAATGCGTAAGGTTTTGAAGTTAAAGCACCAACCGGGCATAGATCAATGATATTGCCCTGCAATTCACTGTCCAGCGTCTGGTTCAAATATGTTGTTATTTCACTGTCTTCACCACGACCAGTCTGGCCCATCACAGCAATGCCGGCCACTTCCGAGGTAAACCGCACACAGCGCGTACATGAAATGCACCGCGTCATTGTGGTCGCGACCAGTGGACCCAGATCCAGATTATCTACCGCACGTTTTGGTTCACGGAAACGGCTGAAATCAACGCCATATGCCATGGCTTGGTCTTGCAAATCACACTCGCCGCCCTGATCGCAGATCGGGCAATCCAGCGGGTGATTGATCAGCAAGAATTCCATCACACCCTCACGGGCTTTTTTAACCATAGGCGAGGTGGTTTTAACTACCGGCAGTTGGCCTTCGGGACCGGGGCGCAAATCACGCACCTGCATGGCACAAGACGCCGCAGGTTTCGGTGGGCCGCCAACAACTTCGACCAGACACATGCGGCAGTTGCCCGCAATCGTCAGGCGCTCATGGTAACAGAAACGCGGCACTTCGATGCCCGCCACTTCACAGGCCTGTAGCAGCGTCATTGCGCCGTCTACTTCAACTTCGATATCGTCGATGATTACTTTGCGTAGATCAGACATGCGCGTTACTCCGCTGCAACCGCAGAAACGCGGCCAGTCCGTTTGTGTTTAATACGGTCTTCAATTTCATTGCGGTAGTGGCGGATCAGGCCCTGAATAGGCCAAGCCGCCGCATCACCCAGCGCACAGATGGTGTGGCCTTCGACCTGTTTGGTCACATCCAGCAACATATCAATTTCTTCGGGCTCCGCGTCACCTGTCACCAGACGTTCCATCACCCGCATCATCCAGCCGGTGCCTTCACGGCACGGTGTACATTGACCGCAGCTTTCGTGCTTGTAGAACTTCGACAGACGCCAGATCGCTTTGATCACGTCCACGCTTTCATCCATCACGATGACCGCCGCCGTACCCAGACCGGAACGCTGGTTGCGCAGCCAATCAAAATCCATAATCGCTTCGCCGCAGATATCTGCAGGCAACAATGGCACGGACGAGCCGCCCGGAATGACCGCTTTCAGGTTCTTCCAGCCACCACGTACCCCGCCACAATGGCGTTCCAGCAGTTCTTGTAGGGGAATAGACATCGCCTCTTCCACCACACACGGGTTGTTCACATGGCCGGATATTGCAAACAGCTTGGTGCCTGCGTTGTTTTCACGACCGAACGAGCTGAACCAATCGGGGCCACGGCGCAGAATGGTAGGGACCACCGCGATGCTTTCCACGTTGTTCACAGTTGTAGGACACCCGTACAGGCCAGCACCTGCAGGGAACGGTGGCTTCATGCGCGGCATGCCTTTTTTGCCCTCAAGGCTTTCCAGTAAAGCGGTTTCTTCACCGCAAATATAGGCGCCTGCCCCGTGGGACAGATAAAGGTCGAAATCCCAGCCTGATTTGGCAGCGTTCTTGCCCAAAAGGCCCGCGTCATAACATTCGTCTATTGCAACCTGTAAAGCTTCGCGTTCACGAATAAACTCGCCGCGTATATAGATGTAGCAAGCGTTGGCACCCATGGCGAAGCTTGCGATCAGTGCGCCTTCGATCAGCGTGTGCGGATCGTTGCGCATAATTTCGCGGTCTTTACATGTGCCCGGTTCGCTTTCGTCGGCATTGATAACCAGATAGGCAGGCCGTCCGTCGCTTTCTTTGGGCATGAAAGACCATTTCAGGCCGGTCGGGAAGCCCGCACCACCACGGCCACGCAGGCCGGATTTTTTCATCTCGCCGACGATCCAGTCGCGGCCTTCTTTGATAAACTTAGCCGTGCCAGACCAATGGCCACGCTTTTTCGCACCCGCAAGCGAGCGGTCGTGCTGACCATAAAGGTTGGTAAAGATCCGGTCTTTATCTGCGAGCATGCCCGTCTATCCTTTAATCTTGGCCTGATTTCCAGACCTGAAACAATACAACCATCGCCCAGAGGAGCGCGGCCATTGCGGCAAAATCGAACAAAAACGCATAGCGTATTGGCAGTCCGATCATCCCGCCGATCCAACTGGCCCCCATCCATCCTACCATCGCCACTAAAATGACGATGGAAGCAACCCGCGCTTTGCGCTTCGGGTCAGAGGCCAATTTTATTTCCTTCACGCAAATTTATTTGCGCTTCTTCTTTGAAAACTCTGTATCGCCACCCTTGGCCAGAATTTTTGCTTGTGCCATCCAGTCGTCACGCTCGATGCGTCCTTTGAATTTCAACTGGTCGTCCACCTTCGTGATCTCGGCCTTTTTCCAAGCCGCAACTTGGTCATATTGGTAAATGCCGATCTCATTCAGTGTTTGTTCAAGTTTCGGGCCAACACCAGAAATCAACTTCAGATCATCAATTTTGGTTGGAGGCTTGCGGTAAAACTTCGTGACCGCTTTTTTGGCAGCTGGCTTCTTGGCTGCTGCCGGCTTTTTAGCAGCAGCTTTTGCCTTGGCAGCCGGCTTCTTGGCAGCCGCAGTTTTTGTTTTCGCAGTCGCGGTTGATTTTGCCGCCACTTTCTTGGCCGCCGGTTTCGCTTTTGGCGCGGCTGCAGCTGCATCCGTACTAACCGCAGCGGCGGCCGTTACCGGTGCCGTAACCTCGGCGGTTGTAATATCGTCCGAACAGAACATGCCCGTCAGCAACCAACCCGCGATTAACATCAGGATCAGGCCGATAACGGCCGCAAGCAATCCATGCGATCCAGCCCAGCCAATTAATGCAGAGGCAATGAAAACACCGAATGCGAAGGCCAAAAGCCAGCACACGATGGAACAGGCTGTGATGCCGCTTGATGAATTATTCTGCGTCATAATGTATTCTCTCCCTCAGAGAGCCGGTAATATCAACCGGCCTTTGACTTTGCGGATTTCTTCCGCGTTTTTAAAATTGGCACCTCATCGCCCTGAATGCGCTTGACGGTATCGCCATATTGCAGCGCCAGACTGGCCGAGGTGTTGTGATCGTATTTACCGGAATTATTATCCTTCAATGTAGTCAGACCACTTAAAGGTTCAGCCGCATAACGCCCGTTTTGCGGTCCCGGTGTCGGGACTTTACCGTCAGCAAAATCCGCAAGAATTTGGGTGAATGTTTCCACTGTCAGGTCTTCATAAAAATCTTTGCCGATCTGGGCCATAGGTGCGTTGGTACAAGCCCCCAGACATTCCACCTCTTCCCAGCTGAATTTTCCGTCTTCGGAAATCTGGTGCGGGTTGGCGGCGATAACGTCTTTGCACACGCCGATCAAATCTTCTGCGCCGCAAATCATGCATGACAATGTGCCGCAAACTTGAACGTGCGCGATGCTGCCGACAGGCTGCAACTGGAACATAAAGTAGAAGGTCGCAACTTCCAGCGCACGGATGTAATCCATGCCCAATTGATCGGCGACCGCTTCAATGGCAGGCTTTGACAACCAACCTTCTTGTTCCTGCGCCCGCCATAACATGGGGATAATAGCAGAGGCCTGACGCCCTTCCGGGAATTTAGCGATCTGGCCCTTGGCCCATTTTTTATTGGCAGCGGTGAAAGCGAAGCTGTCAGGCTGTATATGATGTAGACGACGCAAAGACATTACAATGACCCGTTGCTAGAAATGGTGGCGATTACCAAAATAATCGCAATGAATGTTAATATTCCGGCCACTAAGTGGGTGCCATAGGGCTTGCTTTGCCGCGCATAAAGCACTGCGTCAAAAAACGCCATAAAGCCTGCGGCGGTTAGCCATGCAAGCAATACTATGAAATCCGCATAGTAAGCTGCAAAAAGAGAGAAGCCAAAGATCGCGATATAACGCCCCAGCATGACATTCGGTAATTGTTCTACTTCATGGCCTAATTTGGCCATGCCAGCCGCAGGGTTAAACAAACAAATGCAGGCAATCACACCTGTTACGGCGACGCCAAACCAAACAAGACCAAAGGCTGCGGTTTCGACAATACTCACCTGTCAATCTCCCCGAACACAACGTCTAGTGAGCCGATGACGGCGGCGACATCTGCCAACTGGTGGCCTTTACAAATGTGATCCATGGCAGCGAGGTGCAAAAATCCCGGTGCGCGTATTTTGGCTTTGTACGGTTTGTTTGATCCGTCTGACACAAGGTAGACACCAAACTCGCCTTTCGGGGCTTCAACACAGGCGTAAACTTCGCCTTCGGGAACGTGGAAACCTTCGGTGTATAGCTTAAAGTGATGGATCAAAGCTTCCATCGAGGTTTTCATGTCGCCACGCGAAGGTGGTGTCAGCTTGCCACGGGCAAGCACGTCACCAGTGGATTCTTCAAGCTTCTTAATCGCCTGCTGCATAATCGACAGGCTTTCGCGCATTTCCTGCATGCGGCACAGGTAACGGTCATAACAATCACCGTTGGTGCCGACAGGGATTTTGAAATCAAACTCGTCGTAGCATTCATAAGGTTGCGCGCGGCGCAAATCCCATGCCATGCCGGAGCCGCGGATCATCACGCCGGAGAAACCCCAGTCAAGCGCCTCTTGTTCCGAGATCACCGCGATATCAACATTGCGTTGCTTAAATATACGATTTTCGGTCAGCAGACCGTCGATGTCGTCGATGATTTCAGGGAACTCGAAAGTCCACTGCATGATGTCGTCCAGCAATTCCTGTGACAGGTCCTGGTGAACACCGCCCGGACGGAAATAGTTGGCGTGAATGCGCGCGCCAGAAGCACGCTCGTAGAATTCCATCAGAATTTCGCGTTGTTCGAAACCCCAAAGTGGCGGGGTCAGGGCGCCCACATCCATTGCTTGCGTAGTGATATTCAGGATGTGGTTCAGAATGCGGCCGATTTCACAATAAAGCACGCGGATCAGCGACGCGCGGCGGGGAACCTCTACGCCGGTCAGCTTTTCGATAGCCAGACACCAGGCATGTTCTTGGTTCATCGGGCAAACATAATCCAGACGGTCAAAGTATGGTAGGTTTTGCAGGTACGTGCGACTTTCCATCAGCTTTTCAGTGCCGCGATGCAGCAGGCCGATATGCGGGTCGCAGCGATCTACGATCTCGCCGTCAAGTTCCAATATCAGACGTAAAACGCCGTGGGCCGCAGGGTGTTGCGGGCCAAAATTGATGTTGAAATTGCGGATGCGTTGCTCGCCGACCTTGGCGTCTTTGAAGTTACCGTCCATTACTTCGCCCCTTCCGCTTTATCATCACCGGGCAGGATGTATTTAGCCCCTTCCCACGGTGACATGAAATCAAACTGGCGATATTCCTGCACAAGCGACACAGGTTCATAAACCACGCGCTTGGCTTCTTCGTCATAACGGCATTCGGTATAACCCGTTGTCGGGAAATCCTTGCGCAGCGGATAGCCGCGAAAACCGTAATCGGTCAGGATGCGGCGCATGTCGGGATGATCGGAAAACAGGATGCCATACATATCGAACACTTCGCGTTCAAACCAGTTGGCGGATGAATGCACTTCGCAAATCGACGGTACAACCTCATCTTCGGCGACAAGCGCTTTGATGCGAATGCGGTGGTTCATATACATCGACAAGAAATGATAGACGACTTCAAAGCGTTTTGCAGCAGATGGAAAATCCACGGCTGTGATGTCGATTAATGTGGAAAACTTGCAGTGGCGGTTAGAGCGCAGAAATTCGATAAAGCCGGGCAATGCGACAGGTGCCACTTCCATAACCAGCTCGTTCATTGCGTTAACTTCGAACCCCACAACCGCATCGGGTTGTTTACCTTGGATCAAATCGCCCAGTTCTTGCAATTCTTCTGACATCAATTTCTACCTTACAATCGTGCCGGTGCGGCGAATTTTGCGTTGTAACTGCAACAGGCCATAAAGCAATGCTTCCGCTGTTGGCGGACAACCCGGCACATAAACGTCTACCGGCACAATGCGGTCACACCCGCGTACAACAGAATAACTGTAGTGATAATAACCGCCGCCATTGGCGCATGATCCCATGGAAAGCACGTAACGCGGCTCTGGCATCTGGTCGTAAACCTTGCGCAGCGCAGGTGCCATTTTATTGGTCAGCGTTCCGGCGACAATCATCAGGTCAGACTGGCGTGGGGATGCACGCGGTGCAGTACCGAAACGTTCCATATCATAGCGCGGCATCGCACAGTGCATCATTTCAACCGCACAACAAGCCAGACCAAAGGTCATCCAGTGCAAGGAACCTGTGCGCGCCCAGTTGATGATATCCGCCGTTGAGGTCAGTAAAAAACCCTGATCCTGCAATTGGCGGTTCAAGGCAGCGGTAACCACCTCTTTATCTGCGCCCGCAGTATTAAGTGATGTCGCTACTCCCATTCCAGGGCTCCTTTTTTCCACTCATAGGCGAAGCCAACGGTCAGCACGCCCAGAAAGACCAGCATGGACCAGAAGCCCAAAGTGCCGATGTACTGAAAGCTTACAGCCCATGGAAACAGAAACGCGACTTCCAGATCAAAAATGATAAACAGAATCGCAACCAGATAAAACCGGATGTCGAACTTCATACGCGCATCATCGAAAGCGTTAAAACCACATTCGTAAATCGAGATTTTTTCCGGTTCCGGATTGCGTACCGCGATAACCGCTGCCGCTAGAATAAGAACGAGGCCAAGGGCCGCCGCTATACCTAAAAATACAAGGATTGGCAGATACTCTCTTAGCAGGTCTTCCAACGGCTACTCCTATTGTCGTTTTTGCTCTTGGAACAGTTCGATTACGGGTCTAACCCTGCATCTGTGTAAGGTCAACATAGGCAAAGCTTGTTTTGGTGCTTTTCTGACGGTAAAATCAGGGCACCAACGAATTTATTGCCGGTTTGCAAACCATCGTGATAAAAAAAGCATTCGGGAGATGCGGAAATGCAAGAAAAGAATGGCTGGGCGTGAAAAAGAATTTTGCAAATACAACGGCTATGCCGATTTTCTTTCTGGGTGTCGGGGCGCAAAAGTCCGGCACGTCATGGCTTAGTCATTATTTCAAGGGACACCCGGAAATACTGATGTCGCCGATAAAGGAAATGCATTTCTTCGGCAATCGCAAGTCGCCCAACCTTAAGCGTTTCAAACGGCAACTGGCCTTTCAGGAAGTGCAAACCGCATTTACCGGAAATGCAAATAAAACACGGATCAACCACTTGAATAACCGCATATCGGTTCACGGAGATATAGAGCGGTATAAAGATTATTTTTCCAAGATGTTGAAAACGGAAAAAGCATATGGCGAGATCAGCCCCGCTTATGCATTTCTGGACAAAAACGAATTGACCGCGATTTATGATAACTTCCCGAACTGCCGTATTATTTTTCTTATGCGCAACCCAGTTGATCGGGCCTGGTCGCAAATGCGGTTTTCCCACATAGACGATACGCTCGAAACCCTGCATGAAAAGGCACTGCACCGCATGTCGGAACAAGCCTATGTTTTACGCAGTGACTATAAACGCACAGTCGAGAATCTGGTATCGGTTTTTCCACGCGATCAAATCCATTTCGCATTTTTTGAGCATTTATTCAATCAAGATGCGGTTAACAAGATTTGTGATTTTCTTGAGGTCAGACATGAAGCAGCAGACCTGATCACAAAGCGAAACGCCGCTTATGCGCATCCTTTGGACGTAAAATTGCGCCACGAAATGAAAAAGATACTAAAGCCGCAATATGCGTTTGTGGATGCGTATTTCAAATCCGAAATTCCAACATGCTGGCAAGATGATCTGCGGGCAATCGGTTAGGACGGCATTCAGGTACACCAACTGCCACGCCGGCCACCGTTGTATTTTCGCGCCAACCCCCTGTCGATCAAACGCGGCCCGACATCTTTGCCATTCACCCTTAGCACGATCAAGTGGCGATCGTAGCGGTCTTTGCCGTTTTGCGTAATCTGGATCGTGCGGGCGCGCCAAAGCATGATACGCAATGCCCATGTAGCGCGGGTAGCCAGAATAAACTCGGTAACACAGCGCGCATTTTTCTCGGGCGCATCATAGCCCATAATACGCCCGCTTTGCATGCTGTTGCCCGGGCAGTTGATTTTAACCGTATCGCCATCCATCACCAAGCCGACATCGCACTGGCTTTTGCTTTTGACCGCACCGTTCACCATGTCGATAACAGGCGGGATCATCAACACGAAGGCGATGATCACAAGCACACTGCCCCTTAGGCCCGGTTTGCGCATGATTTACACACCCGCCTGATAAACGGCACCGACCTCTTCTCGGATAATCGTGGCCAGCAGATCGCAATCCTTCAGGCTAAAGGTCAGTGGCAAACGCATATCCAGAAGTCCCGCCAGAACACGGTCGGTTTGTGGCAACGCCTGCGCTGCAACATACCGCCAACTATCATGACGAGAGGTAAAGCCGGTGGGCGCATCCGCCCCGAACCATTTCAGTTCAACACCGCGTGCGGCACACCGTTTTTGCACATCTTGTACTTTAGCCGCATCCCAATCAGGCAATGTGAACTGGAAAGATGAAGCTATATAATATTCCTTTTCCGGACGCGGAATAAGACGCAGACCTGCGGTGCCCTGCAAACCCGCCGCCACCTGCCGATAGCGGTCATTCCATTTCAGGCCCTGCGCATCCAGCGCGGCAAGCTGCGGGCGAAGGATCGCCGCGCGCAGATTATCCATACGGCCAGAACAGTTCGGCGTGTCCAAAGCGATGTCCTTAAAGGTCTGGTCAGGCGCGCCCGCCGCATGGCTGCCATACAGCATGTAAGAACCCGAAAGCATCGTGGCACGCGCCATTATTTCCGCATCATCCGTAACCAGCAAACCACCCTCGCCGGAATTGATATGTTTGAACGTCTGGGTCGAATAACATCCGACAACACCGTGGCGGCCACTGGGCACGCCGTTCCATTTAGCGCCCATGGTATGGGCGCAATCCTCGATCACCAAAACACCGGCAGCATCGCAAATCGCCATCACGGCGTCCATATCCACGATATGGCCCCGCATATGGCTAAGCATCAGGTAATGCGCACCGCTGGATGCTATTTTGGCTTGC
>DAOUQS010000086.1 GCA_030625465.1 Amylibacter sp.
CTTACGGATGAGGGTCTGGTATCTTGTGAAAACAACAGGCTGGTTGCCAGCCCGTCAGGGCGCATGGTTTTAAATGCCGTTCTAAAGGAGCTGCTGATTTAAATGCGCATATTATGGTTTATATTCGGCTGGATTTGTATCGCACTTGGCGCAGCCGGCATTGTATTACCACTACTGCCAACCGTTCCGTTTTTATTGTTGGCAGCAATCTGTTTTGCAAAATCCTCTGATGCGGCACACGAATGGTTAATGAACCACCGCATTTTAGGCCCCCCCATACAGGATTGGCGGCAAACCGGTTCTATCCGAAGATCTGCAAAAATAATGGCAAGTTTCTGTATATTTATAGCCTTTGCCATATCAATGACCCTTGGCATATCGTGGTGGGCATTAACCCTTCAAGCCATTGTTCTTACTTGTGTTTCCATATTTATCTGGAGCCGCCCAGAGGTCTAGATGACAATAATTGGCATAGCGCATCCAGCTGGTCTAGCGTTTTATAAGAAATCGTAATTCCGCCTGAACTGCCGCCCTCAACATGATCAATTGAAACATTCATATCCAGATTTGCCGCAAGATCGTTTTCCAGAACAACCGTATCGGCATCTTTTGTTTCATGCATAGCGGCCCGTTTTACCCTGCGCGCAGCCGTATCAGTGGTGCCTATCATTTTAGCCAAACGTTCTGTTTCACGAACAGAAAGACCTTTTGCCACAACAATTGCCGCAAGTTTTGACGGGTTTTCAGCAGTTATAAGCGCACGCGCATGCCCTGATGACAGATCGCCTGCCCGCAGCATGTTCAAAACATCCGTTGGTAACTGCAGTAGACGCAAAGTATTGGCGATATGGCTTCTGCTTTTACCCAAGACCTTTGCAAGCTGTTCCTGCGTATGGCTGAAACTATCCATTAACTGTTTAAAAGCATATGCCTCTTCCGCCGGATTAAGGTCAGATCGCTGAACATTCTCAATTATTGCGACCTCCAGCATCTCTGTGTCGTCCATCTCGCGCACAATAACCGGTACTTCATGCAGTTGCGCCAGCTGAGCAGCCCTCCAACGACGCTCTCCCGCGACAATTTGATAGGATCCGGGCTGATTTGGCTCTGATCGCACAATTATAGGTTGTATAATGCCCTTTTCAGTAATTGACGCGGCAAGATCGTCCAGATCATCTTCGTGAAAATCCTTACGCGGCTGGTCAGCGTTCGCGGTAATTTTCTCAATAGGAATGCTCGTAACGCCAGCTGTGGATTCAACCTGCACCGATGCAGACACTGGCACGGCATCGATATCCGCCATCAGGGCTGACAGGCCGCGACCTAGGCCTCTTTTATCTGATTTTTTATTCATTTTCTTTTAATTCCAATGGCTTAGATGGTTTCTTCTTACTTCCACGACGAATAAATTCTGCGGCTAACCGACGATACGCAACACTTCCGCTACTTGCTTTATCGTATATAATGCCAGGCATTCCAAACGAAGGCGCCTCACTTAGCCTAACGTTACGGGGAATAACCGTATCATAAACAAGCGCGCCAAGATTATCACGAACATCCTGCTCAACCTGTCCGGACAAGTTATTTCGCTTATCGTGCATTGTCAAAACAATCCCGTCGAAGACCAAAGACTTATTTATATTATCGCGTACCTGCCGAACTGTAAGCATCAATTGCGATAAGCCCTCTAACGCAAAAAATTCACATTGAAGCGGCACCAAAACAGAGGTGCTGGCCGCTAAAGCATTCAGCGTCAGCAGATTAAGCGATGGCGGGCAATCTATGATAATGTATTCGATACCCAAAGCTTTAAAGTTTATATTCAGAAGACATCGCTTTAGCCGTAAAATACGCCCCCGGTCATTCATCAGCTCAACATCAGCGGAACTTAAATCAGTTGTAGACGGTGCCAGATACAGGTTATTAACGCCGGTTTTTACAACACAGTTGACCATGGGCACTTTATCAACAAGCACATCATACATGGTAATTGTACGGCTTCGCGCATCAACCCCAAGCCCTGTAGATGCATTTCCTTGTGGATCAAGGTCAATAATAAGGGTTTTTTTGCCAGAAAGCGCCAAAGCCGCACCCAAATTAATAGCGGTAGTGGTTTTTCCAACACCGCCTTTTTGGTTGGCGATTGAAACGATTTTAGGGCTAGCAATACTATTATCTGTGTCAGGCACGCTTTATATTCCAAATTTTTAGGATCGCGCCCGCTTCATCAGACATGCTTTCTGTTACTTCAGATTGAAAACACCATGATTCACGGGCCCTTTCAACTTCTGTAGCACAAGCCTGCCCCTTCAAAAACAGGCAATATGCGCTATCCGCCATAAATTTTTGTGAAAAACCCAAAAGCGCATCAACCGAGGCCAGCGCCCTGGCAGAAATAATATCCGCCTCAATCGGTTCTGCATTTTCAATCCGGGTAATGTGAATTTTAGTGTTCAATGATGTTTCACGTGAAACATTCCTTAAAAATGCACATTTTCGCGCATCACTTTCAATTAAATGGAATTTTACATCTGGCATTTTTTCTTTAGCAAGGATTGCCAATACCAAAGCGGGAAAGCCGCCCCCAGACCCTAAATCAACCCATATCTTTAAGTTTTCGGGTCTTTTCGCCCACATTTGGGCTGAATCCAAGATATGGCGGCCCCAAACATCATTAATTGTAGATTTTCCAACAAGATTGATGGTTTTGTTCCATTTTTTTAACAATTCCACCATACGGTCTAGATCCTGTATTGTTTCACGTGAAACATTAAGATCATCCGTCAATATACATTTTACTTTATCTTCAGACATCATGCGGTTTTTTTAGCCTGTGCAACTTTGATTTTTCCCAAAAGCAGGGTTAAGGCGGCAGGGGTCATGCCATCAATGCGCCCAGCCTGGCCTAATGTTGCCGGGCGGGTATGCGTTAACTTTTGTTGTAATTCATTCGAAAGACCTGGGATTCCAAGATAATTGAAACCATCCGGGATAGAAAGCTTCTGATCGCGGCGCATTGCTTCAACATTTGACTTTTGCCGATCTATAAATTTTGCATAGATTGCATCACGCCCCAGCTGGTCTGCTATATCGCCGTTTAACTTGTTAATTTCAGGCCAGATTGCAGAAAGTGTCTGCAAATTAATATCTTTAAAGGCCAAAAGATCAATCGCCGTACGCCGTACGCCATCCTGATTAATCTTAATGCCATATTTTTTTGCTTCGTTCGGCGTTAATGATTTTTCATATAACATTGACCTTGCCGCGCCTAGTTTCTGCATTTTTTCTAAAAATACAGTTTTCCGGTGACTATGAACCAGGCCAATATCTATTCCTTTGGGTGTTAACCTTTGATCTGCATTGTCCGCGCGCAAAGATAGGCGATATTCGGCGCGAGAGGTAAACATTCGGTAAGGCTCAGTAACGCCGCGCGTTGTTAAATCGTCGATCATCACACCAATATAAGCCTCTGCGCGATCAAAATACACCGGATCTTTATCCAATGCACGGCAAGCGGCATTCAAACCGGCGACAAGGCCCTGCGCGGCTGCCTCTTCATAACCGGTCGTGCCGTTTATTTGGCCGGCAAGATATAACCCGTTAATATTTTTTAGTTCCAAAGTCGGTTTTAATGCACGCGGGTCAATATAATCATATTCTATCGCATAGCCCGGCTGGATAATTTTTACATTTTCAAGGCCAACAATAGAAGACACATAGGCCTTTTGCACATCAACAGGCAAGGATGTGGATATACCGTTTGGATAAATCGTATGATCATTAAGTCCCTCTGGCTCTAAAAATATTTGGTGCGAAGACTTATCGGCAAACCGCACAACTTTATCTTCAATAGAAGGACAGTATCTAGGCCCTACGCCATCAATATGCCCGCCATACATTGCAGACTTGGAAAGGTTTTCGGCTATAATTTCATGGGTTTTTTCATTTGTATGCGTAATTCCACAAGAAACCTGTCGTGCAAAAGCGGTCTTATGCAAAAATGAAAACAAACTTGGGGTTTCATCTGCGGGCTGGCTATCCAGCTTATCCCAATTAATAGTTCTGCCGTCCAGTCTGGGCGGTGTTCCGGTTTTCAAACGCCCCATTGGAAGATCAAATTTGTCTAAACGCTCTGCCAAAGGAACTGTGGCATTATCGCCCATGCGGCCACCAGCGTGCGATTCATTGCCGATATGAATGACACCGCGCAGGAATGTGCCGGTTGTAAGAATGACGGTATCAGCAAGAACCCTGGATCCATCATCCAGAACAACACCCTTTATTGTGGTGCCCGATAGGGCTAGATCGGCAACCTCGGCTTCAATGACCTTCAGCCCGTTTTTTCCGATAAATTCACTTTGCATAGCGGAACGATACAAAGACCGGTCGGCTTGCGTTCTGGGCCCCTGAACCGCCGGCCCCTTACGTCTGTTCAGCAACCGAAACTGGATACCGGCCTTATCGGCGACGCGGCCCATCACCCCGTCAAGCGCATCAATTTCACGCACAAGGTGACCCTTGCCAAGCCCGCCTATCGCCGGGTTGCAGGACATCTCGCCAATTTTGGAAAACCTGTGCGTGATCAAAGCGGTGCGCGCACCTGTGCGCCACGCGGCTTGTGCGGCCTCGGCGCCGGCATGACCACCACCAATTACAATAACATCAAAATGTTTCACGTGAAACAATCCTACTTTTTTATTTATTTTCCCAGACAAAAACTGGAAAAAATCTCATCCAGAATATCTTCTACACCAACACGACCAATAAGTGAATTCAAAGCATTAATAGCCAAATGAATTTCCTCGGCTGCAAGTTCAGATGCATCGTAACTTATTGATATTATTGACTTTCCTTCTTGTAAGTGCTGAATTGCCAGGTTCAGTGCAACACGGTGACGTTCGCGGGATGCGACCATGGCAATGGATGATTTTTGTGCCAGAATAGATGCGATTGTCGAGACCAGTTCTTCAATACCATCACCCGTTACCGATGAAATATTTAAACCGTTCCGCAATCCATAGCTATCTGATTTTGACCAGACCAGCAGATCATCCGCAGACGGCGTTAAGCCAAAAATTGGCGCATCATCAACCTCGTTTAAAAACACCCGTATATCCGCACGCTTCGCACGCGCAATTGCACGACTAACGCCAATGCTTTCAATCGTATCATCGGTTTCACGCAGACCCGCTGTATCCAGCAAGGTTACAGGCAAGCCCCCGATATCCATTCGGACCTCGATCACATCACGCGTGGTTCCGGCAATTTCAGAGGTTATCGCCGCATCCCGCCCCGCCAGTGTATTAAGCAAGGTAGACTTCCCCGCATTCGGTGAGCCGACAATGGCGACCTCAAAACCTTCACGAATTCTTTCTGCGGCAAAGCTGCCATCAACCTGGCTTTGTAAATCGCCCAGAACGCCATTTAAAAGCGCTATAACCTCGGGTGTCACGTCTTGGGGTATATCCTCATCCGCAAAGTCGATCGTGGCCTCTATAAGCGCTACAGCGCGTATCAGGTCACGGCGCCAGCTTTCAACCTTATCCGACATCCCGCCTTGCATAATCAAAAGCGCTTGCTTTTGTTGGGCTTCGGTTTCGGCTTCAATTAAATCGCCCAAACCTTCTACCTGCGCCAGATCAAGACGGCCATGCATCAAGGCGCGTCTGGTAAATTCGCCGGCCTCTGCAATCCGGCACTCATTTATTTCGGACAAGGCGGCCAATATAGACGAAACAACCGCTACGCTACCGTGGCATTGCAGTTCGATTACATCTTCACCAGTAAAGCTTTTTGGCCCGTCAAAACCAAGAACCAAGGCTTCATCCAGCACTTCGCCCAAAGGATTTACTATCTTGCGAATAACCGGCCGGCGCAGTGGAATATCAGACCCCGACAATTCACGCGCGGCACGAAAGGCTGCTGGGCCAGATATCCGAATAACGGAAACCCCCGCACGCCCTTTGGCAGTAGCTAAGGCAAAAATTGTATCAGACATTATATAACCCTTTGTTAATAAAGGATTTAAGTGTTCATAGAGTCAAAGAATTCAGAATTCGATTTGGTCTGCTTTAATTTCCCAAGCAAGAATTCAATCGCATCCGTTGTGCCCATTGGATTAAGAATGCGGCGCAGCACGAATGTTTTAGCAAGATTAACCGGATCGGTAAGTAGCTCTTCCTTACGCGTGCCTGATTTCATAATATCGATTGCAGGGAAAACACGTTTGTCAGCGATTTTACGATCCAGAACAATTTCAGAGTTGCCAGTACCTTTGAATTCTTCGAAAATAACTTCGTCCATACGCGACCCTGTATCGATCAAAGCGGTAGCGACAATCGTCAAAGAACCGCCCTCTTCGATATTACGCGCAGCCCCGAAGAAACGCTTCGGCCGTTGCAGCGCGTTGGCATCAACACCACCGGTCAAAACTTTTCCTGATGATGGAACAACCGTGTTAAAGGCACGACCAAGCCGCGTGATACTATCCAGCAAAATCACGACATCGCGTTTGTGTTCAACCAAACGCTTTGCCTTTTCAATAACCATTTCGGACACAGCCACGTGACGACTTGCAGGTTCATCAAAAGTAGAAGATACAACTTCGCCTTTGACCGAGCGTTTCATATCGGTCACTTCTTCCGGACGTTCATCGATCAAAAGAACGATCAGATAGCATTCCGGGTGATTCTTTTCGATCGCATGCGCAATATTTTGCAAAATAACCGTTTTACCGGTTCTTGGCGGGGCCACAATTAATGAGCGTTGGCCTTTACCGATCGGGGCGACAAGATCAATAACCCGTCCTGATTTATCCTTCATGGACGGATCAGTAATTTCCATTGTCATGCGTTCATCTGGATAAAGCGGCGTTAAATCATCGAAATGAACCTTGTGTTTCGCATTTTCAGGATCACTGAAATTAATAGAAATCGGTTTAGTTAGGCCGAAATAACGTTCGCCTTCATTCGGGGCCTGGATAACGCCCTCAACCGTATCACCGGTTCGCAAAGAAAATTTGCGCATTTGGGTAGGGCTGACATAAATATCTTCCGGACCCGGTAGATAGTTTGATTCAGGGGACCGTAAAAAACCGAACCCGTCTTGAAGAACTTCAAGAACGCCATCACCGACAATTTCAACGCCGTCTTCTGCCATTTCTTTTAGAATGGCAAACATCATGTTGCCTTTACGCATTGATGATGCGTTTTCTATTTCCAGTTCCTCAGCCATTTTTAACAAATCGGCAGGGCTTTTTACCTTTAATTCAAAAAGGCTAATGGTTTCTTTTGTCATGACATACTTCTTGCGTAAGTTTTACGTGGTTATTTTGATTTGGAATAGCTTTTAAACGGTGGGGGACACCAAGCTTTTAAGGTTTCTAAACCAAAATACTGAAAAGAGTCAAATGGTGTTAAAAAGGACGGGCGATAACCATGATAACAATTATAATCATCAAGACCGTCGGAACCTCATTTGCTATTCGATAACCTTTACCGGAAAGCCTTGGTTTTCCATCTGCCAGCAGTTTTCTTTCTTTGGATAACCAGCCGTGAAACGCAGACATTAAAATTACCATAACCAGTTTTACCCAAGGCCAGCCTTCTGACCAGTCGATTATTCCCGGTGTGGACACCATTAAAATTCCGCAAATCCAGGTTACAACCATCGCAGGATTTATGATGCGTTTTAATAACAGATATTCCCAACGCTCTAATGTCACTTTCGGATCAAACGCTGCAGGATCTGTTTCTACGTGGTAGACAAATAGCCGTGGTAAATACAACATACCAGCCATCCAGGAAATAACCGCGATGACATGAATGGATTTAATCCAGGGGTAAAGTGAACTGAGTATGTCAGACATAAT
>DAOUQS010000285.1 GCA_030625465.1 Amylibacter sp.
CGGTTATCAACAGTTTGGTTTGATCTTCTGGGAATTTGCTATCACGACAGTGTATCTGGGGATTGTTGCCGGTTTTAAGGGGCGGTTCCCGAAAATAACGCGCGATCATCTGATCGTCTTTGTTGTTATTGCGCTTTTAGGTACGGTCATCGCCTCATCCTTCAGCTTTATTGTCATCAGGCATATTCCCGCAGGGGTCTATTCAGTGGTGATTTCGCTGGTGCCGATGTTTGCTTTGCCGATTGCGATAATGATGAGGCTGGAGCATTTCGAATGGCATCGTGCTGTCGGTATTATTCTGGGGCTTTGCGCCATTCTTGTATTGGTCGGCCCTGACGCAAGCCTACCTGATCCGTCCAAAGCCGGCTATGTTCTGCTGGCTTGCATTGCCCCGCTTTGCTACGGGCTAGAGGATAATTTCGTTGGTAAATTCACTTTGCGCGGCCTGACGCCGGTGCAGGCTTTGCTGGGCGCATCCATTGTCGGGTTGATTATTATGGCGCCCGTTTCCGTTGCAACAGGCCAGTGGTTTTCCCTGAACCATGCATGGGGCCCGCCTGAATGGGCGATCTTGTTCATGAGCTTGCTGCACGGGTTTGCCTATACCGGTTATGTCTGGCTAATCGGGCGTGCGGGGCCGGTCTTTGCGGCGCAAGTTGCCTATCTGGTGACGGGGTTTGCAGTTCTGTGGTCTATTATCTTGCTGGATGAAACCTATTCGGTATGGGTCTGGCTGGCACTGGGTCTGATGATGGCAGGACTGTTTTTGGTGCAACCAAAAGGCGAAGATCACCCATAACTGCTTGAAGTGATGCGCAAGTTGCGGCACCATAGGCAAAACAAGGGAGGCAAACAATGTTATCAGGTTTCATACCAGAGGCATGGAATGCAGGCTTGGCCATCGGTGTTGTCGTTGTGATGTTCATCATGTTCATGCGCGAATCGTACCCGACCGAGGTTGTGGCCATAACCGGCACGGCGTTGATGCTTATTCTGGGACTGTTGCCCTATGAAGACGCGCTGCACGTTTTGCAAAACCCGGCCCCCTGGACCATTGCCGCGATGTTCATCGTGATGGCCGCATTGGTGCGCACCGGCGCGCTGGCGTGGTTTACCGGTTTGGCTGAAGCGCAGGCGGACACGCGCCCCGCCGTGGCTATTGGTGCGCTGATGATTTTTGTTGTGGTGGCTTCCGCCTTTGTAAACAACACGCCGGTTGTCGTGGTGATGATCCCGGTGTTTGTGCAACTGTCGCACCGCTTGAACATCTCGGCCAGCAAGCTTTTGATCCCTTTGTCTTATGCCGCCATTCTGGGTGGCACGCTGACCCTGATCGGCACCTCAACCAACTTGTTGGTCGACGGGGTTGCCCGCGCGCGGGGTCTGGAACCGTTTGGTATCTTCGAGATTACACCGCTGGCGATCATTCTGGTGGCCTGGGGCGGGGTTTATCTGCGCTTTATTGCACCACATCTTTTGCCTGATCGTGCATCTATGGCCGATATGCTGGGCCGGACCAAATCGAAACGCTTTATGACCGAAGTGGTCATCGCCGAGGGCTCTGCCCTTATTGGTCAAAACCCGTTCGAGGTGGATGAGTTTAAGCGCGACAGTGGTCGGGTGATGGATTTACTGCGCAATGACGAGTCGCTTCGGCAGTCGTTTCCCGATGTTCAAATGAAAGCAGGGGATCGGGTGATCATGCGTAAATCGGTGGCAGAAGTGCTTAGTCTGAAAGACAGCAAGGATGTTTTGCTGGCCGATATGGTATCGTCCAAGGAAACCACAACTGTCGAGATATTGATCACACCCGAATGTGGCATGGTTGGCCGCACTTTGGGCAGCATGGGGCTGCGTCGGCGTTACGGGGTCTATGTTTTGGCCGTACACAGACGGAACCAGAATATCGGCCAGCAGCTGGAAGGTCTGGTGGTGAAGGTCGGTGATACCTTGCTTTTGGAAGGTGCGCCGGTCGATGTTAAACAACTGGCAGAGGATATGGATATGGTGGACGTTTCCAAACCCTCGGCCCGGGCCTTTCGCCGCCGTCATGCACCGATTGCACTTGCCGCAATAGCCGGCATCGTGGCGTTGGCAGCCTTGGGCGTGGCCCCGATCCTGTTGCTGGCTGTGCTGGCGATGTCATTGGTGTTTGTGACCCGCTGCATTGACAGCGATGAGGCGTTTTCCTTTATTGATGGGCGTTTGCTGGCGCTGATTTTCGCAATGCTGGCTGTGGCAACCGCGTTGGAAACCTCGGGGGCTATTGATATGATTGTCAAAGTCTTCGCACCATTGCTATCGGGCCTGCCACCGTTCTTTATTATCTGGGGTATCTACCTGCTGACCTCGTTCCTGTCCGAGATTATCAACCATGCGGTCGCCGTTGTTTTGACACCGGTGGCAATAGGTCTTGCGGTCTCTTTAGGGGTTGATCCGCGTCCGTTGGTGGTGGCGGTGATGATTGCGGCCTCTGCCACTTTTGCCACGCCGATCAGTTACCAGACCAATATGATGGTCTACGGGCCGGGGGGGTATAAATTCACGGATTTCCTGCGCGTCGGGGTCCCGTTGAACTTGTCTATCGGGATTATTGCCAGTCTGATGATCCCTTATCTGTGGCCTTTGTAA
>DAOUQS010000145.1 GCA_030625465.1 Amylibacter sp.
AAAAGCATCACCGCTTACCGCAAAGCGTTGGGCGAGAAAATCTCATCTTTGCCATGCGTTTCCAGCACATCCACCCATGTGGTGATGGAAGCTGTTAAGGAATAAAAACTTTGCTGGAAACGCCTGCGTTATTGTTTATTGAGGGGGGTAGGCAACAGACGGGACGGGTCCATGGTATTGAGCGCACTGAAAGCGAATGCAAAATCTGCTTTTCTGGCGGGCGTCAATGCGGCTGACCCAGCTAGAACACTATGTCAGGCCTTTGAAAATGAACCGCTTTCAGAATTAAATGATGGTAAGTATATTATCATTTCCGTGGGTAAAGCGGCCTGTAAAATGGCAAAATCTGCAATAAATGCACTGCCCGAAGGTGCCGGTTTTAGCGCGATTGCGGTGACAAATTACGAAAATGTCGTGAAGCTGGACGGCTGTCGCGTGTTTGGTGCGGCACACCCCGTACCCGATGCCAACGGGCAGGCGGCTGCAAATGAAGTTATCGCATTGCTGGAAACTGCCGCTGAAAACGACGTTATTCTGGCCCTGATCAGTGGCGGCAGTTCCGCGCTGTTGCCGTCGCCCGTGTGTGGCGTCAGCCTTGACGACAAGGCAAAGGTTAATGAAATTCTGCTGCAAAGCGGCTTTGACATTACCCGCATGAACCTTGTGCGCCAGTCATTATCCAACCTGAAGGGTGGCGGTTTTCTGCGCTATGCACAGCCTGCCAAGGTGCGTTCCTATATCCTGTCGGACGTGCTAGGCGACGACCTGCGGGTTGTTGGCAGCGGCCCTAGCATTGGCCCGATCGGGACATTGAAAGATGCGCGCGAATTGCTGGTTGAAACCGGAAATTTCGATAAAATGCCTGAAAGCGTGCGCAGGCATTTCAAAACCGCACAGGAACCCGTGATCGCGCCGCCACAACACGCGACCCTGATTTGCAGCAACAGCCAAAGTCTGGCTGCAATGGCCGAAAAGGCGGGGGCTATTATCATGCCGGACCCGTTGATCGGCGATGTTCACGATGCCGCTGCACGCATCCTGAAAGACGTTGAAGACCACAAAGGCAAAGGCGCGTTTGCGCTGGCATATGGCGGTGAGACCACTGTGGCGCTGCTTGGCAAGGGTCGGGGCGGGCGCAATCAGGAACTGGCACTTCTGGTTGCACAAAAAGCCACCCGCGCAGGGCTGGCGGGGACATGGGTGTTTCTAAGTGGCGGCACTGACGGGCGCGATGGGCCTACGGATGCCGCAGGCGGGTTGGTGGATCGCGCCACGCTTGACCGTATCGCTGAAAATGGCGGCAAGATTGCTGGCCTGCTGGCGAATAACGACAGCTATACCGCCCTGAAGCTGTCGGGTGATCTGTTGATGACAGGGGCCACAGGCACCAATGTTGCCGACTTGCAGTTGTTTTTGATGGGGTAAGGGCGTTACACCCCGTCCACAATGATCAAGGTGCATTCGGCATTTGCGTGGCGGATGGCCTTTACCGGCGCATAGGCGTCACTGTTGGCGAAATCCCGCGCTGCCTGCATATCGGGAAATTCGACCACGACAATACGGGTCGGCGTCCATAGATCGCTTTCAAGCACGTCCATGTCGCCTCCGCGTGTGCGGTAAATCCCGCCATATTTTTCGGCGATGGGTTTGGCTTGTGCCTTGTAGGTCTCATAGGCTTCGGGGTGGTTGATCTTGGTGTCAACAATTACATATGCGGTCATGTTTCGTCCTTTTGCATGTTCAGAATTGCCTGACCCAGCCGCGCGCGCACATCGCCGGGTTCAGCCTTGGCTGCTTGCAAGATGCAATCCAGTTCGGCGCGTGTACTGTGAAGCTGGTCTATCAGGGAAATAATGATGCTTAACGCGTCGTCATTCAGGCTGAAATGCTCGGTCAATTCGCAAAGCAGTTCGATCCTGACCAGATCAACCTGCCGAAAAACGATCCCGTCTTCGGTGTGAAGCGGGACAATAATCTCGGCCTCGATGAACGATACCAACTGTGTGCGTGTCAGGGTTGCAATCGCGGCAATCACTTGATCTTCGGAATAGCGTCCGGTCATATCCTTATCCCCTTGCGTGGGTCGTAAGCGTTTGTTTTACGCCAGCTTTCCATAAATTCTTCCAGCTTTTCATCAATCTTGTCTGGTGCCACAATCCGCAGCTCCACCCGTTGATCCCCTGCCACTTTGCCCGTGGATTTCACGCCGCGCCCGCGCATCCGCAAAATCTGGCCACTGCTGGCCCCTTTGGGGATGTTCAATTTCACATTGCCATCAATCGTGGGGGTTTCGACTTTGCCGCCTAAAATCGCCTCATCCAGTGTGATCGGCAAGGTGATCAGTATGTCGTTGTCTTCGCGGCGAAATGTCGGGTGCGCGCGCACGGATAATGTCACCAGCGCATCGCCCGTAGGGCCGCCTTCAAACCCCGGGTCGCCTTTGCCGCGCAAACGGATGGTTTGCTGATCTGCCGTGCCTTGCGGAATTTTAACATCCAGCACTCCGCCATCGGGCAAGGTAATGCGGGTTTTCCCACCCAGAACCGCGTCCATGAACGGTATTTCCAGTGCATAACGCCTGTCTTGGCCCCGCATGTTGAAACCATGCGTTGCAGATTGTCGCCCACCTTGTGCCCGTTGGCGCAGAATTTCGGCAAATACATCCGAGGCATCACCAAAACCTTCATATTGCTGGCCGGACTGGTAAGGATTATCGGGTTTTTGTGCATATTCGCGGTAAAACTTCCGTTCCGGTTGCTGTTCAGCCCCTGAAGCATCTATTTCGCCCCGATCAAAGCGGGCGCGTTGTTCGGGATCTTTCAGAAGGTCATAAGCGGCTGAGGCCTCTTTGAAGCGCAGCTCGGCAGAGGCGTCATCGGGATTTAAATCGGGATGGCTGGTGCGGGCAATTTTGCGGTACGCTTTTTTGATCTCGTCCGCAGTTGCCGTCTTTTTCAAACCAAGGGATGTATAAGGGTCTTTGCTCATTTGGGCCTCAAATTCAGTGTGCCGTGATAATCTTTCGCAAAATACCCCTAGCCTTCGGTTCCTATATTATAAGTCTCGCCGCCTTTTATGACAGAGCCCTCCATAGTGGAGCGTTTTGCGCTGGAACAACCGCTTGCGACACTGAGTACAAACAATGTCATAAGCAGGTACTTAACCTTGGATGGAAACATTCCAATCATATTTAAAAATCCTCTTTGATTATACTTTGCGGTTATGCGCAGTATCAATGCCCGCATCATAACTACGGCTAAGCGTTTCGTCTATATATAAGAGTAGCGTCATTTCAGGGTTGCATCAGTGTCAGGATGCAAGCCGCTGCACCATCCGTTCAATCGCCATCGGATAGCCCGCAGCCCCGTGTCCCATAATCGCATCAAACGCCACCTTGCCGATATAGCTGACATGGCGGAATTCTTCGCGGGCATGGATATCTGACAGATGCAGCTCAAGCGTCGGGATTTCAACCGATGAAATCGCGTCCATAATCGCAATGGAGGTATGTGTATAAGCCCCGGCATTGATGATAATCCCGTCAAACACCCCGCGTGCCGCGTGGATCCAGTCGATCAATTCGCCTTCATGGTTGGATTGGCGGCAGGTGACTGTGACACCCAGACCGGCGGCCTTTTTGGTGCACATCACTTCAATATCATCAAGCGTGGTCGTGCCGTAAACCTCTGGTTGGCGGGTGCCAAGCAGGTTCAGGTTCGGGCCGTTCAGGATTAAAATATTCAACATTATAATTGTTTGCCACGGATGAGCGGAAAAAACCAGTGTTGCGTGGTCATAGTGGAATATTTAAAGCGGGTTGCCATTCGGGAGAGGGCAACCCGCGAAAAGGAAAGGGAAGATGGACATTCCAAATATCCTTCAGGGCTTCAAGATAACAGCAAACAAAACAAAAAGAGTGAGGAACATCACAACTATTTATATGGCTGGAAAAAATACCGGCATAGTCCTGAAATCCGATAGACCTTTTGAAAAACCCGTTCTAGGTTGATCCCGAACATCATAGGATCAGCATTATGCTAGCAGGACATTTACTGGTTAAATCTTTGATAGAACAGGGTGTAGATACCACTTTCGGTGTGCCGGGCGAAAGTTATCTGGCGGTGTTGGACGGGCTATATGATGCGCAAAACCATATCCGCATGATCACCACCCGAAACGAAGGCGGGGCCGCGTTCATGGCCGAGGCCTATGGCAAGCTGACCGGCAAACCGGGCATCTGTATGGTCACGCGCGGGCCGGGGGCGACGAACGCGTCTATCGGGGTGCATACCGCGATGCAGAACTCGACCCCGATGATTCTGTTTGTCGGCCAGATCGGGCGCGATATGCGCGACCGTGAAGCGTTTCAGGAAATTGATTACAAAGCATTTTTCGGGACCGTGGCGAAATGGGTGACGGAAATTGAAAACCCTGACCGAATCCCCGAAATTATCGCGCGCGCCTTTCACACCGCCCTGTCAGGCAGGCCCGGCCCTGTGGTGATCGCACTGCCCGAAGACATGCTGACATCCGACACTATGCGCGATCCCGCACCTTGCATTCAAATCACAGAGCCTGCACCCGCACCGACCGCACTTTCAGCGGCGATTGCATTGCTGAACACCGCCAAAAAACCCCTTGTTGTTGTTGGTGGCGGTGGCTGGAATGAACAGGGGCGTGACGATCTGCTGACATGGGCCGAGGCCAACGACTTACCGATCACCACCGCATTTCGCTATCAAGATCTGATGGACAATACCAATGCGCAGTTTATCGGTGAGGCGGGCATTGGTATGTGGCCGCAAATGAAGCAACGGATTGTGGATGCGGACGTGATATTCGCGATCAACACCCGTTTTGGCGAAAGCTTTACCGATGGGTGGACGCTGCTGGATGTGCCCAACGCCAAGCAAAAAATCATCCACGCCCATATTTCCGACCGTGAACTGGGCAAGATATATCAACCCGATGTCGCGATCCATGCAGGCCCCAACCAGTTGCTGAAAGCGCTGTTGAAAACCAAGCTATCGCCGAACTGGGCCGCTTGGCGTGCCGAGGCGCGCGCGGTTTACGACACTATGCTGCCCGCACGGCCGCAAACCGGTGCGGTGGATATGGCTGCGATTTGCACCTACCTGCGCAAGAATCTGGAGGATAATGCGATTATCACCAACGGGGCCGGCAATTTCGCAATCTGGGCCGGAAAACACCTAAGCTACAGCCGTAATCAACGCTATATCGGCCCGCAATCGGGCGCGATGGGGGCGGGGTTGCCGTCTGCGATTGCCGCCAAAGCGGTCGAGCCGAACACCCAAGTGGTTTGTTTTGCCGGTGACGGTGACTTCCAGATGAACGGGCAGGAAATGGGCACGGCGGCGCAAGAGGGTCTATATCCGATCACGCTGATCCTGAACAACTCCATGTACGGCACCATCCGCGCGCATCAGGAAGGC
>DAOUQS010000425.1 GCA_030625465.1 Amylibacter sp.
GCAATAAAAGCTTGAACGGCCAGATTGTACAACCCGTTTAATAACGCCCTTGCAATCCGGCGTTTTGCAAGGCTGATCTTCACGGCCATAAGTCGCGAAACTATGCTGGAAATAGCCCAATTCGCCATCCGCCTGCCGGTAATCTTTCAGCGATGACCCGCCCGCCGCAATCGCATCGTTTAAAACCGAGCGAATCGCCGGAACGAGTAAGGCCGCGCGCATCTTGGTCAGCTTCCCCGCCTTGCATAAGGGTGAGATGCCGGTGCGCCACAAAGCTTCGCACACATAAATATTGCCCAAGCCCGCGACAATGCGCTGATCCAGCAGGGCAGATTTGATCGGAGTGTTCTTGCCCTTCAGGGCCGCCACAAAATAAGCCTCGTCAAAGCTGTTGCCCAGCGGTTCCGGTCCCAACGATGCCAGCAATTTATGCTGCTCGGCGGTTTTGGTATCCAGCAAATCCATCGCCCCGAAGCGGCGCGCATCGTTAAACGTAATTCGCACCCCATTATCCATATCAATCACAACGTGATCGTGTTTTTCCAGTGCAGGATGTAAATGGTGGAAGTCGCCCACCATATCCTTGGTCTTGTCAGGTGCTGAAATTGTCATCCGCCCCGACATGCCCAGATGGATCAACAAGGTTTCGCCACTGTCGAGATCGCACAGGATATACTTGGAACGTCTGCGTAGCCGCTCGACCCGTTTACCGATCAACCGCGCCGCCATATTTTCGGGAAATGGCCAACGCAGGTCAGGGCGGCGAATATCGGCCTGCGCGATCACATGCCCCGTCAGATAAGGCTCTAGCCCTTTGCGGACGGTTTCAACTTCAGGCAGTTCAGGCAAAGCATGCTCCTTTTGACGCATTTAATATCGGTGACAACAGTCTATATATGACGTAATTGAACACTGAATAAAGCTGGAAGTCACCGATGTCAGACAATCGCACAACACATTTTGGTTTCAAAACCGTTGATGAGGCCGATAAGGCTGGCATGGTGCATGGGGTGTTTTCCAATGTAGCGTCTAAATACGATGTGATGAATGACGCCATGTCGATGGGTATTCACCGCATCTGGAAGGGTGCGATGATGGACTGGCTGGCACCGCGTGATGGCCAGAAACTGCTGGATGTGGC
>DAOUQS010000316.1 GCA_030625465.1 Amylibacter sp.
TTCCATTTCCGCGTCGATCGCTTCCAGAATACTGTCAGCGGCGAAGGGCGGTGGTACATAGATCACGGTGGCGTTGGCACCTGTTATGTGGCGGGCTTCATGGACAGAGTTGAACACCGGCAGATCAAGGTGGGTCTGGCCGCCTTTGCCCGGTGTGACACCGCCAACCATGTTGGTGCCGTAAGCGATGGCCTGTTCAGAGTGAAATGTGCCTTGCGAGCCTGTCAGGCCCTGGCAGATGACTTTGGTTTGGTTGTTTACGAGTACTGACATCTGATTAACCTTTCACTGCTTTAACAATTTTCTTGGCGGCGTCGCCCAGATCGTCACCGACGATCACGTTCAGGCCGCTTTCGTTGATGATTTTCTTGCCTTCGGCGACTTTTGTGCCTTCCAGGCGGACCACTAATGGTACTTTCAGACCGACGTCTTTGACCGCGGCCACAACGCCCTCGGCGATGACATCGCAGCGCATGATACCGCCGAAGATGTTGACCAATATGCCTTTGACCTGTGGGTCGGATGTGATGATCTTGAAGGCTTCGGTGACTTTTTCTTTGGTTGCACCACCGCCCACGTCCAGAAAGTTGGCAGGTTCCGAGCCGTATAGTTTGATGATGTCCATTGTCGCCATCGCAAGGCCGGCACCGTTGACCATACAGCCGATTTCGCCGTCCAGCGCGATGTAGTTCAGATCGTATTTGGACGCTTCCAGTTCTTTGGCGTCTTCTTCGGTTTCATCACGCAGCTCCATAATGTCGGGCTGGCGATAAAGCGCGTTGCCGTCAAAGCCCATTTTGGCATCAAGGCATTTCAGGTCACCGTCTTTGGTGATGATCAGCGGGTTAATCTCCAGCATGTCCATGTCTTTTTCGATGAACATTTTGTACAGAAGTGCGATCAGTTGCACGCATTGTTTGATCTGCTTGCCTTCAAGGCCCAAAGCGAAAGCAACGCGGCGGCCGTGGTAGGCGGAAAAGCCTGCGGCGGGGTCTACGGTAAAGCTGACGATTTTTTCGGGGGTTTCTTCGGCCACTTCTTCGATGTTCATGCCGCCCTCGGTAGAGGCTACAAACGATATGCGTGAGGTTTCGCGGTCCAGCAACACGGCCAGATAAAACTCTTTTTCAATGTCGGCGCCGTCTTCAATGTAGATACGGTTCACTTGCTTGCCTGCGGGGCCGGTTTGGTGGGTGACCAATGTGCGGCCCAGCATTTTTTGCGCCTCGTTGGCGGCTTCTTCGGCTGAATGGGCCAGACGCACGCCGCCGGCTTCACCGGCTTCGGCTTCTTTGAAATGGCCTTTGCCCCGTCCACCTGCGTGGATTTGTGCTTTGACGACCCAAAGTGGCCCATCCATTTCGCTGGCTTTGGTTTTGGCTTCAGCGGCGTTCATTACGATGCGGCCATCGGATACATTGGCCCCGTATTGGCGCAATAACCCTTTGGCTTGATATTCGTGAATGTTCATGGATGTGTCCCTTTTGGTAAATTCGTCATCCCACTGTTACAGAGGTTTCCCAAGGGAAAAAGGAAAAAATTGAATAAATCGCAATTTTACGTCAATAAGCTAATTTTGTGATCACACGTTTATTTTTTGTGATCACAAAAGCAAAAGGCAGCCTTCAAACCAATGAAAGCTGCCTTTTAAGTGAGTCGTATATACTTTAGGACAGTGAACCGTCGATTGCCTTACAAGCTTCAACCAGACCGTTTACCGCTTCGACCGAATTGTCGAACATGGCTTGTTCGGTTTTGTTCAGGTCAATTTCGATGACTTTTTCGATGCCGCCTGCGCCGATTACGGTTGGCACGCCGACATAGATGTCTTTTACGCCGTAAGCATTTTCGATGTGCGCGGCACAAGGCAGTACGCGTTTTTGGTCGCCCAGATAAGCCTCGGCCATTTCAATGGCAGAACCCGCAGGGGCATAGTAGGCAGAGCCGGTTTTCAGCAGGCCAACAATTTCGGCACCGCCATCGCGGGTACGTTGAACGATCGCGTCCAGTTTATCTTGTGTTGTCCAACCCATTTTCACCAGATCAGGCAAAGGAATGCCGGCGACTGTTGAATAACGCTCTAGCGGCACCATTGTGTCGCCGTGGCCGCCTAGAACAAAGGCGGAAACGTCTTTGACCGATACGTTGAATTCTTCAGCCAGAAAGTGGCGGAAGCGCGCACTGTCCAGAATGCCGGCCATGCCGCAAACTTTGTT
>DAOUQS010000266.1 GCA_030625465.1 Amylibacter sp.
CGAACCCGGCGTGCCATCGTGGGCGAGGTTGCCTGTGCCGCTTTATCGATAAGATTGCCGGACATGGATATTATCCTAATTGAGCTGGGGAAATGCCGCAAAAGCGGGCTTTATGCGCCCCGGGGCTATACCCCGGAGCGCACTATTGAATTAACGCAGACCTTCGTCTTCGAACACTTCGATCCAGTCAGTAACCAAACCGTCAAGCGCTTCTTGTGCAGTGCCTTTGCCCGCAACCACATAGTCGTGGAAACGACGCTGTGTTGGCAGCAGCAAAGACGCATAGGCAGGCTCTGCCCAGAAGTCTTTCACGATCGCCATGGAGTCGAGGAAGGTTTGTGCATAAGGCTGGCTGCTGGCGAAACCAGGATCTTCAACCACAGCACTTAAGGCTGAATAACCGCCCAGTTCCCACCAACGGGCCTGAACAGCTGGCTGTGCGAACCACTTGATGTAATCAAGCGCTGCATCCATTTCGTCTGTGTTAGCCACAACGGAAATACCTTGTCCGCCAAGTTGGGCAAACTGCTGACCGCCCGGGCCCGCAGGGTTCGGGAAGTAACCGGAATTACCGCCACCTGTTACAGGATCAGCTTCAACACCTGGCCAGATAAACGCAAAGTTCATTTGCATGGCAACTTGGCCGGATTTATAGGCGTCGATGTTTGCACCCATGTAAGCATTGGATGAACCCGGAGGCACACAGCAATCGTAAAGTGATTTGTAATACTCAAGACCGGCAACGGCCTCTGGTGAGTTTACAAAACCTTCAACATCATAAGGCTTGTCAGGATTTTCATACTGGAAACCATAGCTGTAAAGCGCGTTCATAGCGCCCATTGTGATACCTTCAGAGCCGCGTTCTGTATAGATCGCCGCACCGTAAACAGTGGTGCCGTCAATATCACGACCTTGGAAAAACTCGCCGATTTGCTTTAGCTGTGCCAAGTCTTTCGGCACGTCCAGTTTCCAACCGTTTTTATCCATGAACTCTTTTTGCAACTCGGGACGGTCGAACCAGTCTTTACGATATGTCCAGCCAACAACGTCGCCAAATGCCGGCAGCGCCCAATAGTTAGGTGTGTTCTTTGGCCATTCGGAATAGCCGGTCACGGTTGCCGGGATGAAGTCACCCATGCTGATGCCTTCTTTATCAAAGAAGTCGTTCAGCTTAACGTACTGACCGTTTTCAGCAGCGCCACCAATCCACTGGCTGTCGCCGATCAGCAGATCACATAGTTTACCGTTCGAGTTCAGTTCATTCAGCATACGGTCAGCAAAGTTTGGCCACGGCACAAATTCGAAGCTCATTTTATTGCCGGACTCGGCTTCAAAATCTTTGCTTAGTTCAATCAATGCATTTGCCGGATCCCATGCGGCCCAGCATAATGTCAGATCAGCGGCTTGCGCATTTGATGCGCTCACGCCGGTAACAGCAGTCAGTGCAGCTGCCATAAGAAATTTCGTTTTTTTCATCAGTACCTCCCAGTTGAAACGGTCGGTCACTTGCAGCACCGAACCTGCCCTATGGTACGCAGGAGTTATAGCATCCGTAAAGCATTTTTTGAGGTTCGTACCTCATTTTTAATTCATAGTTGAAAAAGCGCGGCCGCAAGCACATAATAATTTCCAATTTTATTACGTAATAACAGCGATATAATCCGCACAGCACTTAACTTTATGACATGTCAGGCTTAATAAATTTTCGAAATGCATTTAGCAAAACATTAACACAGATCACGAAATGTTTCAGGAAAAATCCAAATACAGCCGTTAGAATCTGCAAAAAACGACTCATGCACTTGCGGAAAAAAGCCATAATGCGGCACCTAATATTACAGCATATTTTCGCGCAAAATAACTTCAATACGGATGCGCTCTTGCGATGCGACCGCCTCTAACCCATCGGACTTTGCCCTTAATATCCGCAATGAACTACGTACCAGATGGCCAACATCCTGGGTGATAACCGCATCAATTTTTCGCGCGGTTAACGCGCTGCGGGTGAACGGTGTCAGCTCATGCGCCAGAATAACCAGCTTGGGCATTCTGCCCGACCGCGAGATCGCCTTTACCACATCCTGAACTTCGGCGCTTAACATATAGACCGCCAGTATGCTTGGGTCATTGGACAGGGCCGTCGTGATGATTTGGTCTGCCCGGTTGGGATCATTATGGGTTTCCATCGACGGCAAAACAGTAAGAAACGGAAAATCCTGCGCAATAACGCTGTCAAAACCCAATCGCCGTTCAAGACTATCCCGGGACTGCATGGATTCGGCGGCAACAAGAATGGATCCCTTTTTATTACACGAAAACCGCCCGATTAGCGTTGCGGCAGTTCTGCCCGCCGCAAAATTGTCTATGCCAACAAAACGGTCGCACTCTGCATTTGGCTGGTTTGAAACCAGGGCCACAACTGAAACGCCCAGTGATTTCAAACGCGAAATGGCATCGCGCACCTGCGGCGTTTCGGAAACCATTATCGCAACGCCATCAACCGTTTCAATATCCAGCCCCCGCAACGCACGCACAATTTCATGTGGGTCGTTGGCAGGCACCAGCAAAGTTGACACCGATGCCCGTTCCCTTGCCTGTGAATGATTTGCCTCGCTGACGGCCTCTTTTATCAACGAGATGAACTGCCCTTCCCTATCGGGAAGTATAAATACGAAGTGATATTGTTTCTGGCGGGCTAAATTCGCGGCCGATAAATTACGTGTAAATCCAATCCGCGTAATTGCGTCATTAACCTTTGTAATGGTTTTTTGATGTACACCAGGTCGCGCATTCAGAACACGGTCAACAGTCGCCA
>DAOUQS010000405.1 GCA_030625465.1 Amylibacter sp.
GGTGCCGGGATGACTTTATATTCAAAGTATTCCATCAAATAAGCCTTATCCCTACAAACCCAGTTTCTTGGCAATAATCTGGTTTACCGCTTTTGGATTGGCTTTGCCACCCGTTGATTTCATAACCTGACCCACGAACCATCCTGCCAGTTTCGGGTTCAGTTTGGCTTTTTCCACCTGATCGGGGTTTGCGGCGATAATTTCGTCTACGGCCGTTTCAATGGCACCCATATCGGTGACTTGCTTCATGCCGCGACTTTCGACGATTTCAGCCGGGTCGCCGCCTTCGTTCCAGATGATCTCGAACAGGTCTTTGGCTATTTTGCCGCTGATGTCACCTTTGGTGATCAGGTCAAGAATGCCGCCTAATTGTACGGCGGATATCGGGCTGTTTGCGATGCTTAAATCTTCTTTGTTCAGGCGGCCGAACAGTTCGTTGATCACCCAGTTGGCGGCCTGTTTGCCGTCACGGTCTTTTGCCACTTCTTCAAAGAATGCGGCATCCGTGATGTCGGCGGTTAGCACGCCTGCATCGTATTCGGTCATGCCGTAGTCAGCCACGAAGCGGGCTTTTTTACTGTCTGGAAGTTCCGGCAGGGTTTCCTTTATGGCGTCGACCCATGATTGTTCGATTTCCAAAGGTAGCAGGTCGGGGCAGGGGAAGTAGCGGTAGTCGTGGGCTTCTTCCTTTGACCGCATGGTGCGGGTTTCGTTCTTGTCAGGATCGTAAAGACGGGTTTCTTGATCAATGCTGCCGCCATCTTCCAAAATGGCGATCTGGCGGCGGGCCTCAACATCAATGGCGGCTTGAATGAAGCGCATGGAGTTCATATTCTTGATCTCGCATCTTGTGCCAAGTACGTCGAAATCACCGGTTTCGCGGAACTTTTCATAATCGCCCGGTTTGCACACAGAGACGTTCACGTCGGCCCGCATATTGCCGTTTTGCATATTGCCTTCGCAGGTGCCCAAATAGCGCAGGATCTGGCGGATTTTGACGACGAAAGCGGCGGCCTCTTCGGGGCCGCGAATATCGGGGCGGCTGACGATTTCCATCAGGGCCACGCCCGTGCGGTTCAGGTCAACAAACGACATGTTGGGATCCATATCATGCACGGATTTGCCGGCGTCCTGTTCCAGGTGGATGCGCTCGATACGCACTTTGCGGGTGATGCCCGGCGCCATATCGACCAGCACTTCGCCTTCGCCCACAATCGGGTGGTAAAGCTGGCTGATCTGGTAGCCTTGCGGCAGGTCGGGGTAAAAGTAGTTTTTACGGTCAAAGGCGGAATAAAGGTTGATTTCGGCATTCAGGCCCAGCC
>DAOUQS010000298.1 GCA_030625465.1 Amylibacter sp.
GCCAAAGAACATCGTTGTTATAAACACACGTATGTTTGATGGTCTGTCCCCCGAGGTTCAAGCCGCTGTGCTAGACGCCGCTGCCGCCGCAGAAACACGTGGCTGGGAAATGTCCAAGGCAGAAGCTGCCACAAAGACACAAATAATGGCAGATAACGGCATCGTTATTGTTGCACCGTCCGCTGAGCTGGTGACCGGATTGCAAGCCATTGGCGCGACGATGCTGGACAACTGGAAAGGCAATGCAAGCGAAGATGCGCTGTCGATCCTGAATGCATTCCAGAACTAAATAGCTAACAAAAAGGCCCGCGCCGGATATTCTGGCGCGGGCCTTTGAATTTCGGATTTACAGAAAGATGGCACTCATGCGCCGCATACTTGATACCACTTACAAGGTTGCCGGCGGGATTGCAGCACTTTCGATACTTGGAATATGCCTGCTGGTTTCCGCGCAAGTAATGTTGAACATTCTCGCGCGTGTTGGCGGACCTGATCTATCCTTTACCATACCCTCATATGCTGATTTCGCCGGATTTTTTCTGGCAACGGCTTCCTTTATGGCGATGGCGTATACCTTGCGTGAAGGAAGCCATATCAGGGTAAACCTTCTGGTGCAGAACCTGCCCGAAAAGCCGCGCTGGATATTGGAACTGTTTGCGCTTTCGCTTGGGGCCGCGATGGCCGGATATGCCACTTATTTTACAGGTTCACTGCTGGGAGAAAGTTATCATTACGGCGATATGTCCACCGGAATAGTTGCGGTTCCTTTATGGATCCCGCAACTGACGATGGTTGGCGGGCTGGGCCTGCTGACGGTCGCGTTCCTTGACACCCTGATCGAGGCATTGCGTACGCGTACCTGCGTTCTTGTTGATACAGGGTCGGAATAAACCATGTTTGATACACTCTCCGATCCAATGATTTTCATGATCCTTCTGGGCTTGCTGCTGTCCTTGCTGGCGGCAGGTGTCTGGGTAGCTGTATCCCTGACGATCATGGCATTCTTTGCTATTGCCGTTTTCTCCAACGCCCCTGAAGGGTTGGTTCTGGCCACAACCCTATGGGGTCATAGCCACAGCTGGCCACTAGCGGCCTTACCGCTGTTTATCCTTATGGGGGAGATACTTTTGCGATCAAGGCTAAGCGAGGATATGTTTTCCGGACTTGCCCCATGGCTTGGCCGCGTTCCCGGACGATTGCTACATGTCAACATCCTTGGCTGCGCAATCTTTGCAGCGGTGTCAGGGTCATCGGCTGCAACGGCTGCAACGATTGGCAGAATGTCAGTGCCTGAACTGTTAGAGCGGGGCTACCCCGAGAAACTGATCCTTGGCACATTGGCCGGATCGGCCACGCTGGGATTACTAATCCCACCATCAATCATCCTGATCGTCTATGGTGTCGCAACCGAGCAATCAATCGCACGCCTGTTCGTGGCCGGCGTTTTACCCGGCATTTTGCTGGTCGGGTTGTTCGCAGGCTATGTGATGATCAAAGCAAAGCTAAATCCCGCGTCTATCCCCACTGAATCCCAACAATACACCTTTGGCGAAAAGATGCGGGCATCAAAGCGCCTGATACCCGTCATGCTACTAATCGGCGGCGTTATCGGGTCAATCTATACAGGTGTTGCATCACCCACAGATGCGGCAGCACTTGGCGTGTTGCTGGCAACCCTGCTGGCCGCGGCATCGGGCAATTTCGGGCGCAAAGCTTTTATTGATGCTCTGATGTCCGCCACCAAAACCTCATGCATGATCGCATTCATCCTTTTGGGTGCCGCGTTCCTGTCAATCGCTATGGGGTTCACCGGTATCCCGCGTAATTTGGCCAACTGGATCAGCACGTTTGACTTATCACCCTATGCGTTACTGGCAGTTTTGACGATATTCTTTGTCATTCTAGGGTGTTTTCTGGACGGAATTTCAGTCGTTGTTCTGACAACCTCAATCATCTTGCCGATGGTCGAAGCCGCCGGAATTGACCCGCTTTGGTTCGGGATTTATCTGGTTCTGGTCGTGGAGATGAGTCAAATCACCCCGCCTGTCGGGTTTAACCTGTTTGTCATTCAGGGGCTTACGGGGATCAATATTCTGCGCGTTGCATCCGCCGCGATGCCGTTTTTCTTTTTGCTTCTGTTAGGTGCTTTGATCATCACCATATTCCCGACAATCGTCACATACCTTCCGAATGCGATGGGAAACTAAAGCGAGGACGCTGCCCGGCTGGCCTGATCATAATGCCCTGACATAGACCGCAGACTGGTCGCGATCTTGCTAAACTCCTCACCGGTTATTCCAGTGCTGGGTATGCCTTCTATCAAGCACTGGTCACGGATTTTACGGTACCGGTCACATAGTTTTCGACCTGCATCAGACGTGTGATAAAATACTTCTTTGCCACGCTTTACCGATATCAGCAGTTCAAGTTTA
>DAOUQS010000331.1 GCA_030625465.1 Amylibacter sp.
GGGCGGAATTTGCAACAAGGCCGCCCCCCTATCGATCTGTTTCGCGGGTAGAATATCCATCGCGATGGCGTTTGCACCATAGGCGGTAACCCTTAGCGCGTCCGTTGCCAGATAGTTATGATGCAAGAACGAAAGCGCGTGGGTAATAACCGCAGGATCCGTGCCGTGAAACGATGCCACCCCGAACAGGATCTCGATCTCATGGCGCGCCACATATTGCGCCAAGCCGCTCCATAACAGATGCATGGCAACACCGTTGCGGTAACGCGCATCGACACAAGACCGCCCCAGTTCAACCGACTTGCGCCCGCAGTTGGATATTTTATCCAACCTGAATTCGCCCGCCGAATAAAACCCAAGACCCTTTCGCGCCATGTCACTGCGCAAAAGCCGGTAAACCCCGATGACATTATCATCTGCGGGCAAAGTTTTATCCTGTAAAATCAAATGATCGAAATGCGCATCATAGGCATCACATTCCTCACCCACCCGGTCTGCCGCATCATTTGTACCGGCACCCAGTTCCTGCACGAATACGCGATACCGCAACCGATATGCCGCGCGTATCTCCTTAGGCGTTTCCGCCAGCTTGATCGCAAAATTCGTATCGCTTGATATCATTGCCCTAAATACCGCTGTGCTATTTTGCGGCGGTGATAAGGCTTTTGGACGGTTTATGCAAACTTTGCCTGATAAATCTTGCTATTACAACTTATAGTTGTATGTTTACCTTAACGGCAAATTAACCAATATCACTTCTGATCCGTAACCAAATGTAACGTCACACGAGTACCATCAATGACCACCTTACCCGCATGTTCAAAATTAACCGTAATTTTCCCGCCTATCACCGACTGTACCTGTCCCAACCCCCAGTCTTCCTGGTTTGGGTGGCGAACGAAATCGCCGGGGGCCAGAAAATCATTCATGCGTAATCCACTCCATAAAAGGCACATTCAATGCACAACGAACAAAACGATATAGCGGCCACAATCAGCGCGCGGATCTGCCATGACCTAATCAGCCCCATCGGTGCTATCAGCAACGGGGTTGAACTGCTAGAGCTTTCAGGAACCCCCCAAAGTCCGGAACTTGCGCTGATCAGTGAAAGCGTCAAAGCGGCAAATGCCAAAGTCAGGTTCCTAAGGATCGCATTCGGCGCGGCAACAGGCGGCAGCACCATCGCCTTTTCTGAAATCAGGGATATTCTGGCCGTCACATACGGCGCAACACCGTTAAAGCTGCTTTGGTTGATAGATACACCGATCGGGCGTCAGGATTTAAAGCTGTGTTTTTTAATCCTGCTTTGCATTGAGAAGATGCAAGCCTACGGCGGCACACTGAAAGTAACCCGCACAGGCACCGATATCCGCTTTGATATCGCGGGGCGCGATCTGAAAACAGACGGCTATTGGGATACGCAAACCATGCGCCTGAACCCGCAATCAGGCCCGTCATATGTCCAGTTCAATTTGGCACAAGCCATGCTGGATGACTTGGGGTACACCTTGCATATGGGGGGAAGCGGCACCGGTATTTCTATTCTGATAGAGGCTTGAATATTGCCGTTAAACCGGCTTTAGCCCATCGCGGTATCGACGCATATTGTCCTGATAATGCAGCGCTGATTGCGTCAATCCCGCAATCGCATCCGCGTCCAGCGCCCGGATCACCTTGGCCGGCATTCCAACCACCAGCGACCCGTCAGGGACCACTTTTCCTTCTGTTACCAAAGCACCGGCACCGATCAGACAATTACGCCCGATAACCGCGCCGTTCAAAACCGTAGCCCCCATCCCGATCAATGAATTATCGCCAATCGTGCAGCCGTGAATAACAGCACTATGCCCGATTGTACAATTCTTTCCGATAGTTACAGGATATCCTATGTCCGTATGAATAACCGTATTTTCTTGAATATTTGATCCTTCACCAACGGTTATCGGATCATTGTCACCACGCAAAACTACGCCGAACCAGATGCCAACTCCGCTTTCCAGCGTCACGTCACCCATCACTTGCGCATTCGGCGCCACCCAGTATTCACCATCCTCGGGGACGTTCGGGGCAACCCCGTCTAAAGCATAAAGCGTCATAGCAACTCCTCGAATTCGGCATT
>DAOUQS010000368.1 GCA_030625465.1 Amylibacter sp.
GATGCGTTTTACGGGGAAGCTCATGGCTGATAAAAATGAAAACACGCTTTTGGGCAAAATAGTTTTTGCTGCAACGGCTATCGCTATGGTGTATTTTTTCTGGTGGTTGCTGATTTATGACCACGGGGTCATCTCGGTTCATTGAAAACGTTAACGACATGAATAAGGACGTCTTTATGTTGGGTAATAAATGGTTGGTATTTGTGGTGGCTCTTGTTGTCTGGGCCGCCTTTTTCTACTTTATCGACAAGTCGATCATGCAGGGGCAGGGCTTGCCTGTCGGTGTTGATCTGATGCCGGTTTAGGGGAATAGAATGAAAATCTCATACACGTCATACGCATTAGCTTTATTCGCTGCGCTGGTTGCTATGGTAGCACCCGAACTGGCGCTGGCCGCATCCGATGCCGCCGCCCCCGTTCTGGAAGGCGCGCCTAAACCGTCACGAATGGATTATCCGGTCATTGCCGGCATAAGTGCGCGCACATTGGCGTGGAGCATGGCGCAGATGCACCTGTTCCTGGCGGCCTTCGTTCTGGCAGTGCCGTTGTTTGCTATTGCCACCGAGTTTATGAGCGTGGTGACGGGCGACGACCGTTTTGACAGCATGGCGCGCGAATTTATGAAAATTACCATGGCGGCCTATTCACTGACCGCCCTTGTGGGTGGTGGTCTGTTGCTGACCCTGCTGGTATTTTATCCGCATCTGATGGGCTATCTGATCAAGGTGTTCCGTGGCCAAATGCTGATATATGCCGCATTGTTCGGTCTCGAGTCTATCACGCTTTATATCTACTTCTATTCATGGGATGCGCTGCGCCGTGGCAACCGTAAATGGTTCCACATGTCGATCGGCCTGTTGTTGAACACCGTTGGTCTGACCTTGATGTTTGTCGCGAACGCATGGGCCAGCTTTATGATGTCGCCTGCGGGTATTGACCCAAGTGGTGCGATCACCGGTACAGTTTGGGAAGCCACGCGTAACCCGTTATGGAATCCGCTGAACCTGCACCGCTTTCTGGCCAATATCGCTTATGGCGGCGCCATTGTCGGCGGCTACGCGGCCTATATGTTCTTGGCGGAAAAAGACTCGGCTAAAAAGGCGCATTATGACTGGATGGGTTATACATCCAACTTCATCGCTATTCTGGGCTTCATTCCGCTGCCGTTTGCCGGTTACTGGCTGATGGCCGAGATCTACGCCTATTCGCAACAGATGGGTATCACCGCGATGGGCGGCATTTTGGCTTGGCTGTTTATTATTCAGGCGGTGCTTATCGGTACCATTATGCTGGCGGCGAACTATTACCTGTGGTCGGGCCTGATGCGCACGGATCGCGGGGCGCAATATGCCAAGTATGTGAAATATATCGCGGTGGTCATCGTCGGTGGTTTCCTTGTCTGGGTAACACCGCATACGTTGATCCTGACGACTTCCGAAATCCAAAACCTGGGTGGCACGCATCATAAATTGCTAGGCCCGTTGGGTATTATGCCGGCGAAAAACACGGCCGTAAACCTGATGCTGGTCTTCACCTTCCTGTCGTTCCAGATGTTCTATCGTTCCAGCCGTGTCCCTGTGGTCAGCTGGGCTAAATCCGCCAATATGGTTATTGTCGCACTTTATGTTGTCGGCATCGTCAACATCGTGGGCGCAGGCATCTACGGCTATATTACACCGACGGTTTACAAGGTTGGTGCCTCGGTGCCGCAGGTTGTCACGACGCTGAGTATCATCATCGGTTCGGTGATTATTGATGTGTTCATGCTGCGCGG
>DAOUQS010000304.1 GCA_030625465.1 Amylibacter sp.
CCATAAAAAAAGACCCCGCAAAATGCAGGGCCTTTCCAATTAAATATATGTCTGGTTTAGCCAGCCATGCTTGCCACTTCAGCGGCAAAATCTTCTTCTTTTTTCGCGATACCTTCGCCAACTTCCAAACGTACAAAGCCCAGAACCTCTGCGCCTGCATCTTTAGCAGCCTGGCCGACAGTGATGTCAGGGTTCATAACAAACGCCTGGTTCACCAAAGTCACTTCCGAGAAGAATTTCTTCATCCGGCCAACGATCATTTTCATGATAACCGCTTCAGGTTTGCCGCTTTCGCGCGCCTGTTCGGTCAATACTGATTTTTCACGATCAACAACGGACTGATCCAAATCATCCTCGCCCAATGAGGCAGGGTTTGTCGCCGCAACATGCATCGCGATTTGCTTTGCAATGGCTTCGTCACCACCTTTAAGGGCCACCAGAACACCGATACGACCCAAGCCGTCAGCAGCAGCCGTGTGGATGTATGATCCGACAACGTCGCCTTCGATTTTTGCCATGCGACGCACAGACATATTCTCGCCGATTGTCGCGATTTTGGCTGTCACCACATCTGCAACAGTTGCACCATCCATATCAGCCGCCAAAAGCGCTTCTGTATCAGCCACGCCCATAGCCGCGGCAGTAATGCCTGTTACCATTTCCTGGAACTCGGCATTTTTGCCAACGAAGTCAGTTTCAGAGTTCACTTCAACAGCAACCCCGACACCGCCTTCAACCTTGACGCCAACCAAACCTTCGGCAGCCGTACGGCCAGCCTTTTTAGCAGCTTTAGCCAGACCTTTGGTGCGCAGCCAATCAACCGCCGCTTCCATGTCGCCATTGGTTTCCGTCAACGCTTTTTTAGCGTCCATCATACCCGCGCCGGTAGTGTCGCGCAGTTCTTTTACCATTTTAGCTGTAATAGCCATGATATGTCTCCAATTCGGAAATTCAGTGCAGGGCAGCACCATACTGCCCTGCTATAGAAAGGCTTAGCCCTTCATTAATTCAGTTGCCTGACCGATCCAGTCATCACGTTCGATGCGGCCTTTAAATGACAGGTTGTCGTCAACCCACATAATCTCGTCGTTAGACCATGCTGCTACTTGCGCGAATTGGTAGACACCCAGCTTGTTCAGGGTTTCTTCCAGTTTCGGGCCAACACCACCGATTTTTTTCAAATCGTCTTTATCATCAGGGGTCTTGTCAAACAAAGTTGGCTTTGTGCCAGCACTTTCAACAGGTCCGGCTTCTTTTTTAGCAACTTTTTTCGCAGGCTTCTTTTCAACTTTAACAGCAGGTGCCGCTTCGGTTTTTTCTTCTACCTGTGGTAGCTCTTCAATAGGCGCGTCAACGGCAGCACCGATGTCGATACCGGCTGAACCCATGGCAGCTGCCATGCCGTCCAATGCAGAGCGTGCAATCAGATCGCAATAAAGCTCGATCGCGCGGGCCGCATCATCATTGCCGGGGATCGGATAATCAATGCCGTCAGGCGCACAGTTACTGTCGACAACCGCAACAATTGGAATGCCCAATTTTTTGGCTTCGGCAACAGCAAGGCTTTCCTTGTTTGTGTCGATGATGAACACCAGATCAGGGACGCCGCCCATTTCACGGATACCGCCCAAAGACGCTTCCAGTTTGCCTTGTTCACGTTCCATGCCAAGACGTTCTTTCTTGGTCAGACCTTCAGCACCGCTTTCAAATTTCTCGTCAAGTTGTTTCAGACGCTGGATTGATTTTGAAACTGTATTCCAGTTGGTCAATGTACCACCCAACCAGCGATGGTTCATGTAGTATTGTGCTGACCGTTCAGCGGCTTCGGCAACCGCTTTGGATGCTTGGCGTTTTGTGCCAACAAACAGGATACGGCCGTTTTTCGCAACAACTTCACGTACTGCGTTCAAAGCTGCATCCAGCAAAGGTACAGTTTGTGTCAGATCCATAATATGGATGCCATTACGCTTGCCATAGATGAATTGACCCATACGTGGGTTCCAGCGATGTGTTTGGTGTCCAAAATGTACGCCTGCTTCTAGCAGTTGGCGCATGGTAAACTCTGGTAGAGCCATGGTAATCTTCCTTTTCCGGTTTAGCCGCAGCGGAGAGAAGGACATTTGCCCAACCGGTGGAGTTACAGGGATTTCTCCCCCATAACCCGCAAGCCCCGCCTGTGGATTTATCTGGCGCGTTTAGAATGAATTGAATCCGATGGCAAGGGTTATATTGGGTGAATTGCCGCAAACCCATTGAACACCTGCTGTATGTGGATTAACACACTCCACAGAACAGGGAAATACACACAAAATGGCACGTAAACCAAAGAAAAAACCACTGGTTAAGCCGCGCAGTCACATTATAGCGTCTATGCGC
>DAOUQS010000426.1 GCA_030625465.1 Amylibacter sp.
TATCCCGTTTGGCGAGCTGAAAAAGATCACCAATCACAATCGTGAATGGGTGATTTACAAGATGCCGTTCAGGATGGAACCGGACACCGACCCGATGAAGTTCAAGAAACTGGTCAAGATGGTGGGGGCCGAATTTATGGCGCATCCCGAACACGGGCCGAAGTTTATTGAACCGTTGAAAAGTCAGGGTGTCTATTATGTCGACGACGATTCCGCGCTGGTGATGCGGGTCAAATTCAAATGCCTGCCGCGTGCGCAATTCGTCATCCGCCGCGAGATTTACCACCGCCTGCGCACTGTGTTTGCTGAAAACGATTTAAAGATAGCACGGCGCAAGGTTGAAGTTGTCGGGCCTGAGGGCACTCTGGCAGGTGCGGTGATCGACGAGGTTGATCCGCCTAAAGCGGCGGCCACATGATCTGTGCCGTTATTGCGTAAACTGCATTAATGTGTCCACTCGTGCGCGGCCAAGTGTGATACGGCAGCTTTGAACTGCAATGCCTGCACCACTGCCGCCGCCGTACATGCTGCCGACAAAATTGCAATGCTTGTCGCGATATGTAGTCCATGTGTCTTGGGATAGGGACAGGGCCGGCACGGCTACATCCCGCTTGGTGATCGTGTCCAGATCCCTTGCCGCTTCGGTGGCAAAGCCAAACATTTGCTTTATGGTGGCATCCACATTGGCAGTGACTTTTAGCAGGCAATTACCGATTTCCACCTGACTGCCCGCTTGATTGCCGCATTCCGCTGCGGGGCTGGCCTGTGTCTGGGGTGCCGTAAGCATAAGCCCAAGTGCCGTTAGTGCAAAGATTTTCAGTCCCATAATACGCTCCGTTTTAGGACCCGTTTATAGCATATTTCTGCACAATTTCCACAATCCGTTCTGCCGACAGGATCGGGGGCAGCAAGGTCAGGAATTTACCCTTGGCGTCCAGCAGATAGATATGGCTGCCGTGGGCGAATACCTTGCCATACTGGGGGTCGGTAAAAACCACTTTGTGCTCTATGGAATATAGATCATAGGCGTTTTGCAAGGCATCAGGATTGCCGGTCAACCCGACAAAGTCAGGGTGGTGCTTTTGCAAATCTGTCCCGATGGTTTCAAGCGTATCGCG
>DAOUQS010000349.1 GCA_030625465.1 Amylibacter sp.
CGAAGGCAAGATCGGCGGCTGGGGCCTATCCGAGGTTTCCCCCACAACCATCCGGCGCGGCCATGCGGTTACCCCGTTGCTGGCAGTTCAAAGCGAATATTCATTGTGGGCGCGTATGCCCGAACTGGGCGTGGTTCAAACATGTGAGGAACTGGGCATAACCTTTGTGCCGTTTTCACCGGTTGCCCGCGGTATGTTCGCCCAGAACTTCCCGGTGCTAGGCGACCTTGCAGAAACCGATTTCCGCCTGCGCATTCCGCGTTTTCAAGAACCGAACTATACCGACAACTGCCGTATCATTGACGGTTTCAAATCCTATTGCGCCGATATGGGCTGGACCGTGTCCGCCGGTGCCCTTGCATGGTTGCTGGACCAGAACGATACCATGGTTCCGATCCCGGCTACCCGTTATGCGAAACACTTGAAGGAATGGTCACAAGCGACCGAGATTACCTTCACAAACGAAATACGCGCAGAGATTGACCGTTTGCTGCCTGTCGGCTTTGCATATGGTGATCGTTATGATGAGGGTCAGTGGAACGGGCCGGAAAAATACAGCTAGCGCCTGGTGAACTCCAGCAGGTTTGTCAGCTTGTCCGCGGACACCCGCAGACTGCCACAAACGCTTTTGGCGTTCTTGCGGCAATAATCATACGCCCCCATGTCCAGATTAAGCGCCATATATGGATTAAGCGCGTCCTGAACCTGAAGTGCAGCGGCATAAAGCGTTTCAGAGCGCGCGGTTTCCCAGATCCCGAAACTGCCATCCCTGAATGTGATCAACAGCCGTCTTTTAAAGGATGGCGCGTTTTCCACATCCCGCAAATCCAGCGTGCCGCCTGAAATTAACAAATGCGATTGCAACACGGTGACACCGGTGTCTTTGGCTTTGGCAATAAACGCATCACGGCGCGGCTTTTGCTTCAGATTGAACCTATCATCACCCAAAGCCACATTTCTGGCATTATACAGGTGCGGCGCGCCGTTTTGATCAATAACCAGCACCCCGTCCCAGTTCTGGTATCTGCGGCTGACAGTTTGACCCGCCTGTATAACCAGCCCTTCAATGCCGAAACGGTCACCGCTGGAATAGGTCCCTGTCACGGTCAGCAAATGGTTACTGTCTATTTGCCTGTTGTCAGGCATCACACGCAGGCGCACGGTCATGTCGGCTTGGCACGAATGGATTAAAACCGACGCGGGCATTGTGCAATCTTGTGCAAAAACAGCAAAGGCCGGAGCAAGGCCAAGGCCAATTGCAAGTATAAACCGCTGCATAAGTTGAAAAGCCACACGAACTCTCCTGCTATTCCCATAAACTTTGCCAGATATTATGCGTCTTGCCAAACCCCAAATATGTCACGGCCTATGTTACGGTCAAAAACTGCCTAGCGCATACCATGAGAACCAGAATAACCGTTCAAAGCAGGTTCTTGCCAGCCTTTCAGCGCATCGGGCGCAGGTTGGTAAATCTCGATCTTCAGCGGATAACAGGCTGCCGTATCGCTGGAATGTGATGTGCTGCAATCCCCGCCGGGACAAGCGGACAGGCCACCGATAAGATCAATCTCGGCAAAGAACTCGATATAATCACCCGGCTGCACCGGGCTGGCTTTCATAAAATACTGCTTGGTATCGGGCATAAACCCCGTACACATAAAAACGTTCAGCACGTCATGCACCAAAGGTTCGGCATCGTGCAAAGAAATCCCGCGATCCGCAGCCAAGGCCCGTGTCAGGTTGGAATGGCAGCAATGGTGGTAATCCGTACCGTTCAACACATCATTGGTGTAAGGGTCGCACCGCGTGCCGATAACATCATGCACAGACGCACCATATTCATCCCAACCGTACCAATCCAGCGTGTCATAAGTCACCGTTGCCATCGGGCGCATAGCCGGAAAGCTTGACCACATCCGGTCCCCGGTGCTGAGATGTGTGCCATGCAGGGCGCGGGTTTTACCCGAA
>DAOUQS010000317.1 GCA_030625465.1 Amylibacter sp.
GGTGCATTGTGATGCGGGGCCGTATCGTCCGCGCAAGGTCAAAGTGCGCAAGGCGGCACTGTTAAAGGAATTTGAACGGCGTGTGGGGGACCCCAATATTGGCGGGCAAAACAAGCGCAAGATTATCACCGCTTACCGCCAGGACGCGTTGCGCATTGCGCAGGCTTTAACCGCAGGGTCGAATAAGCCACGGATTTTAGCGGCTGAGCTGGGTGTGGAAAAGGCTGCCGGCATTTTGCAGGCGGATCATTACGGCTGGTTTGAACGGGTTGAACGCGGGGTTTACGCGCTGCGCCCCGCAGGGTTTGAAGCGTTACAAACCTATGCGGATGTGGTCAAAGCTTTGCAAGAATAGCGCGACTTTCGACGCAATCCGCTTCAATTTGAAGGGTCAGCGCGTCCAGGCTGTCGAACTTCAGTTCGGGGCGCTGGAATTCCACCAATGCCACGGAGATTTCGGTATCGTAAATATCACCCGAGAAATCAAAGATGAACACTTCCAGATTGGGTTCATTGACCCCGAATGTGGGCCGGTCACCAATGGAAGCGGCACCTTTGTAGCGCCCTTTATGCGGCCCGTCCAAGACATCGACCAGCACTGCATATACGCCGAACTTCGGCAGGTGCAATCCGTCCAGCAGTAGGTTTGCCGTGGGGTAGCCCAGATCACGTCCGCGTGCGTCACCATGTTGTACGCGTGCATCAATGCGGTGCCAGTGGCCCAGCATGTGGGCAGCGTCGCCTGTGCGCCCTTCCGTCAGGGCTGTGCGGATTGCGGTGGATGAAAACGTACCTTTTTCGCCAGAAACCAGCGGCAGGATGGTCACGCCAAAGCCCAGTTCCGCGCCTAATTCCTGCAAGCCGTCAGCGGTACCTGTACGCCCTTTGCCAAAGCAAAAATCCGCCCCGACCACGACATGTTTCAGGCCCAGACCGTCACGGATAACATCGCGGCAAAACCCTTGCGCACTCAGGCCCGACAGGGCGGCATTGAAGTTCAACTGGTAAAGATGCGTCACCCCCAGCTTTTCCAACTGATGGGCTTTGGCCTCGGCGCTCATTAACCGAAAGGCGGGCGCGTCAGGCGCAAAATATTCGCGCGGGTGGGGTTCAAATGTCATAACGCCTATCGGGCAATTCAGTGCTTCTGCCTGTTCGCGCACCGCGTCCAGAACCGCTTGGTGGCCCAGATGCACACCGTCGAAGTTGCCGATGGCAACCGCGGCACCTTTGTCGCCCTGATGGGCAAACTGGTAATCGCGAACGATATGCATCATCGTAGATGACCCATGGAATAGGTCGGCGTCAGTTGGGCTTTTGCCAGAAACGCATCCAGCTTGGCGGGATCAGGTTGTCCGTTTGTTGCGGTTTCAGCGGCGGCCAGACCGCCGGTAATAAACAGGCTGTCGATGTCTTCGCCGATGGCACCGCGAATATCGGTGTTGATCCCGTCACCGATGGCGATGATCTTTTTGGGTAGAACCTCGCGCCCTGTAATCTCAACCAGCTTTTGATAGGCAAGATCATAAATCGGCGGATGCGGTTTGCCGAAGTAATGCGCCTCGCCACCCATTTCACTATAGGCCTGCGCCAGCGCACCAGCGCAATAAATCCGTTTGTCACCGCGATCAACCATGATGTCGGGGTTGGCGCAAAGCATTTTCAGGCCAAGATTCTTGGCTTGCAGAAAAAACGCCCGGTAGTCATCGGGGGTTTCGATAGTGTCATCAAACAGCCCGGTGCAAACGATGCCTGTCGCCTGTTCTAAAGGAACATGTTCAACATCAATGCCTTCATATATGGTCTGATCACGGTTTGGCCCAAGGGCAAAAATCTTTTGCCCGTAAAGGCCAGAGGCTAAAGCCGCGCGTGCTGCATCCCCGCTGGACACGCAGCCCTGATACAGATCACGCGGAACGCCGATTATATCAAGCTGGGGAAAAATAGCAGTAGAGGGGCGCGGGCCGTTGGTCAGCAACAAAACCGTACCGCCATTATCGCGAAATGCTTCCAGTGCGGATACCGCTGCGGCAAAGGGTTCTACCCCGTTGTGCAGGCAGCCCCACAAGTCAACCAGAGCGGCATCGTATTTGCCGGATATCTCGGCGAAGTTTTCAATAATCTGTGTCATGTGTGATGCGTATCAGGGCGATGGGTTTATGACCAGCTATTTTGATTTCCACGGGGTAAAATGTCACCACCCGCGAAAT
>DAOUQS010000201.1 GCA_030625465.1 Amylibacter sp.
ACACCGCCCAACCGAATTGGCAAAAATCCGGAATGCCCGGGCGTTTTCTTTGCCGGAAAGAACCGCAACTGGATAACCGACAGCAATATGACCGTTGCACCCAGTAGTTTCAAAGTGGAAATATCCAACAAAACAAGCAGCGCGAAACCGAATGGCAGCCCCAGACAGGCCCAAAAGCTTAGGTTGACTAAAAGTTTGCGGTTTATCGATTTTATTTCAACCGGCAACAGGCACAAAGTAAGTATAAGGTTCAGGATTATCGCGGTTTGCACCGCTGAAATACTGTCCAGAAAATACAGCAACGACGGGCCCGCGATTAAACCCAGCCCGACACCGCTTGCAACTTGCAGCGCAGAGCCAAGCAAGATCAAGCCGAACATCAGGCCAAGGCCGCTTATAGTAACTGTTTGTAATGTGAAATCTAGCATTCATTAATTATGGTCAAAAGGTATGCTTAATACAATTAACTTTTTGGTCGATATTTTAGGGTTAGGCCCCATTGAGACACCCCATGTGCATGGTCACCGACGGGTTGATGGCTTACCAATCGAAGGCAAATATTTGGACCCGCGCTGGATTAAAAACGCCTCGAACGCTTCCATCGCAGGTGAGGTGTTGCGGTCTTTGCGTGAAATTGAAAACCATTGCCGCCGAATGGGCGCACCGATCACATCCAACACGACCAACCGTTTCAAGTTCAGTTCCTGTTCAATCGTATGGCCCGAAATAAAAGACACGCCAAGACCGGCAATAACCGCTTGCTTAATCGTTTCATTCGAACCCATATCGACGCCCAGATGATCAGTTCTGCCCGGCACTTCACTAAGAAATAGTTTCAATGAGGCGCGCGTACCCGATCCCTTTTCGCGTATTAAAAATGTTTCCTTGGCAATTTCTTCTTTATTGATCTCAACCATACTGGCCAAACGATGCTTTGGATTGGCTATAAATACAAAAGGATGATCTCCGAAAAATTGTGCGCGTACCGGATAACTTTTTGGCGGGCGGCCCATCAATGCCAGATCAACCTCCCGGGTTTGAAGCCGCATAACAATCTCTGAACGGTTGCCGACAAAAAGTTCCAGCTTGATTTCCGGGTGAAGCTTTGAAAAAGCAGCCATCAACATCGGGGCAAAATATTTACCGGTTGAGACCACGCCAAGACGCAGGGTTCCCATGCCAAGGCCGCGCAAAACATCCAGCCGCTCTTCCAGATCCAGTATTTCAGACCGGACAGCTTGCGATGTTTTAATCACCTGCACGCCAAACTCGGTTGGAAACAACCCGTCTTTCGTACGGTCGAACAACATTTCACCCAGCACGGCTTCCACTTGCTTTAACTGCAACGTAACCGCCGGCCCGGTAAGGTAAAGCGCAGCTGCCGCCAAGTTTATTTTATGCGTCCGCGCAATCGCATCTATAATTTGGAATTGGCGCAAGGTCACATTCAGCATAATAAGAAATACTTACTTTAGTTTACAATATTACTAAATATACTAATTTGCATTTCCATGCAAGCTTGCAACCAAACAGGAGCCATTGAATGCCGCAAATTACCCTTGACCGTTTTTTGGAAACATATGCAAACCCTTTAGGGCAGACTGCAAAAGATCTGGGCGGCCTTGTGCTGGCACTGGCCGCCTCTGCCATCAAGGTGCGCGACCTTGTCAATCAGGGTGCGCTGTCCAAAGCCTTTGCCGAAGAAACCGCGAACCACAATGCCGATGGTGATGCGCAAAAGGCATTGGATGTAGCCGCAGATGAGATATTCTTGTCGGGCTTAAACGGGTCATCTGTGGCGGTTTACGCATCAGAAGAACTGGACCAGCCGGTTTTATTAAACCCATCCAAATCCCTGGCCTTGGCAATTGACCCCCTGGACGGGTCATCCAATATTGATACCAATGTTTCCATTGGCACAATCTTTTCAATCCTGCCTGCGGGGGACAACGTCCGGGATAATCCTAACCAACCGTTCATGCAAGCGGGGCACCACCAACTGGGTGCCGGATTTTTTGTCTATGGCCCGCAATTATCACTGGTTTTAACCTTGGGCGAAGGCGTGATGATTTTTGTATATTCCAACCGTCTGAACAGTTTTGTTCTGGCCTATAAGAACGTGACAGTCTCCAGAAATGCGCGTGAATATGCGGTGAATGCATCCAATAGCCGGCATTGGCACACAGGGTTCAAGCAATATATGGACGATTGCCTTGCCGGTGAAGACGGGCCGCTGGAACAGAATTATAATATGCGCTGGATCGCGTCACTTGTCGCTGACACATATCGTATCTTGATCCGCGGCGGGGTCTTTTATTACCCCGGGGACGAACGAAAAGGCTACCATAATGGCCGCCTGCGTCTGGTTTACGAAGCCAATCCAGTTGCGTTTCTGATTGAACAGGCCGGCGGTACAGCCACGGATTGTTTCACCCGCATTCTGGATATTCAACCCAAAGAATTGCATCAACGTGTGCCTTTGGCCTTTGGCGCCGCAAATGAAATAGATCGGGTCGGGCGATATTGCACTGAAACAGCACTCGAGGCCGAAAACGCACCCCTGTTTAACAACCGCGGTCTTTTCAGAACCTAAAGGAAAGCTAAATTATGTCACGAAAACATCCTATCATATCCATTACCGGTTCTTCCGGCGCAGGTACGTCTACTGTCAAAGATACCTTCAAGCGGATATTCGAGCGCGAGAAGGTCACAGCGTCCTTTATCGAAGGGGATGCATTTCATAAATACGATCGCGATGCCATGCGCAAAAAGATTGAAGAAGCCACTGCACACGGGGTGGATTTCACACATTTTCACGAAGACGCAAACGAGTTGGGAATTCTGCAAGATGTTTTCCGCGAATATGGCCAAACGGGCAAAAGCCGCTTGCGGCACTATATCCACAACGCGGAAGAAGCCGCGCAGTATAATGGAAAACCCGGAACCATTACAGAATGGGAAAAATTCGGCGGCAGTGACCTGCTGTTCTACGAAGGGTTGCACGGCTGTGTCGTGACTGACAAGGTCAACCTGGTCGAGCATGCTGATTTGAAAATCGGCGTAGTGCCTGTGATCAATCTGGAATGGATCCAGAAAATCCATCGGGATAAATCCGCGCGCGGCTATTCCACAGAAGCTGTCACCGATACCATCCTGCGCCGAATGCCTGACTATGTGAAGTATATCTGCCCCCAGTTTTCAAAAACCGACATCAACTTTCAACGGGTACCTATGGTCGACACCTCAAACCCTTTTGTGGCACGCTGGATTCCCACATTGGCCGAGTCTGTATTGGTGGTACGATTTGCCAAACCGGGCGGCATCGATTTTCCGTATCTTTTATCCATGATGGACGGCAGCTGGATGTCGCGCGCAAATTCAATCGTGGTACCCGGTGACAAACTGGAACTGGCAATGCAACTGATCTTCACGCCATTGGTTAACAAGCTTGTGGAGCGCAAACGGCGCCTATCGTAACGCCACTATTTCATCGCAATAGTAGCTCAAACTCAATATATAAGGAGATTTACAATGGATCAGTCAGATCGTTATTCAGATTTGAAGCTTACCGAAGGCCAGCTTATTGCAGGCGGCGGGCATGTGCTTGTGGCTTATCACATGAAACCAAAAGCCGGGTTCGGCGGCTACCTTGAAACCGCCGCACACTTCGCCGCAGAAAGTTCTACCGGTACAAATGTCGCGGTATCCACTACAGACGCCTTTACACGCGGGGTAGATGCTTTGGTCTATGAAATAGACGAAGCCAACGAGCTGATGAAAATTGCCTATCCGTCGGAATTGTTTGACCGTAATATCATTGATGGGCGCGCAATGATCTGTTCGTTTCTGACGCTCTGCGTTGGCAACAACCAGGGCATGGGTGATGTGGAATACGCCAAAATTCACGATTTTTATATCCCGCCGGAATTCTTGCGCCTGTTTGACGGCCCATCAACCACAATCCAAGATTTGTGGCGCGTGTTACGCCGCCCGGTTGTTGATGGCGGCTTTATCGTTGGCACGATCATCAAGCCAAAATTGGGC
>DAOUQS010000116.1 GCA_030625465.1 Amylibacter sp.
GCATAATCAGCATATCGGGCGTGGTGTTGGTCACAATAGAAAGCGGCACAAGCCGCCCGTTTGCAAGCTTTTGCCTATCATCCGCCCCTGCCCTTCGTATTCTGGCACCTTTGCTTTCGGCATCGTCCAGCAAGCGTTGCAGGCGCGCATAATGGCTTTCAGAGATTATCGAGGTATAATCCGGGTTGCCCACAATCGTCGGATAAAACTTTTCCGCCTGCGCAATCATCGCATCCGCAAACCTGTCAATTTTATCTGCCGGCATCAAAATATAATCAGCCGCCACGCAGGTCTGCCCGGCATTCATCAACTTGCCGTTGGTAATCCGCGCCACGGCCATATCCATATCGACGCTATCATCAATAATAACCGGTGATTTTCCGCCAAGTTCCAGCGTGACCGGCGTCAGGTTCTTGGCGGCAGCACAGGCCACCATACGACCCACATTGGTTGATCCGGTAAACAGCAAATGATCAAATGGAAGGCTGGAAAATTCCTGCGCCACGTCCACACCGCCAATAGCCACATGAACCTCGGCCTCGGTAAATACTTCTGCCAGAACATTCTTCATCAACAAGGATAATTTCGGGGTGTATTCACTGGGCTTTATCATCACCCTGTTGCCTGCCCCCAAAGCACCTATCAGCGGCATAATCGCCAACATCAAAGGATAATTCCACGGACTGATAATCCCGACCACCCCAAGCGGCTGCGGCACGATTTGGCTGGTTCCGGGCCTATACTGTATTGCCGTGGCAACCTTGCGCGGGCGCATCCAGCGCTTCGTGTGCTTAAGCGCGTGACTGATGCCGGACTGTATTACCAGCATCTCGGTCAGGGTTGTTTCATGCGCCGCCCTATTCCCGAAATCCTGCGAGATTGCATCCTGAAATGCCGCTTCATTAGCGGCAATCACCTGCCCCAGCTTTTTAAGGTTTGCCTTGCGGGCTTCCCATGGCGGATTTGGATTACCGTCAAACGCCGCGCGTTGGGCATTTAGTATTTTTAGCAAATCCGGGTTAGTCATGGCACACCCTGTCATTTGTAATTACCGTGGTTTGCAACATATCTATCCCTATTTATTTTTTGTAACTCATTGTTTTTTCTTATTTTTTTCTAGTTCTTGCCAATCGGCAACTTTTTAGGAAAGTGTTCGTTTATAAAGTCGCTAAAGGCATCGCCCAGGGCGGCGCGCGATAGATCCTCGGGGAATTCCAGCACCATTTTGCGCCCCTTTCGGGTAAACGTCACACCACGCGACCGCCCTGCCCCCATGTAAACCGTTGATGCCGGCTTGCGCTTTGTTTTTGGGGCATCCAGCGCCGATTTCAGGCGCGCCACAACGGCGGGCGCGTCAACCGGTGCGCCCTGATTGCTGCGGGCAGCAGCCTGCGTATCTGCCAGCCCCCGCGCCGCTTCCAACACCTTGGCCTTGTCAGATGGCTTCAACAGCAACGGCTTTAATGTGCGCGCGTGCAATTCCTTGATGTCGGTTTTTTGATAAAACGCCGCCACAACGTCGGCAGGCAGTTTCGACAGGTTCAGATAGCGTGACAACCAGGCTTCGGTAACTTCCAGCCGTTCGGCCATCGCTTTTTGTTTGCCGCCATAATACAACCGGATCGCATTGGAATAATCGACCGCGCGTTCATAGTCCGAAATATCCGCACGATCACGGTTTTCGATATCCGACAGGCGAAACGCCTCTTCGTCGGTCAGGTCGCGCACATCAACCAGATACTTGAACTGGGTGTAATTATTGGCCCGCAGCCAGCTGATTGCAAAGTGACGGCGCGCACCGCAAATCACTTCATAGGCGGGACCGCCCTGCCCTGTGGTTTTGCGCACAATCGCAGGAAATTCCTGTCGGCCCTGTGATCTGATACCATCAATCAGGTCGCGACAGTTATCTTCGTTTAGCAAAGCGTAATCGCGGTTATGCCGTTCCCACATCTGCGCTTCAGACGGATCAATCCAGCGCAGGGTCTTTTCTTCGGTTTCACCCGCCATGCGGTCACCGATGGTGGTGGAGCGTTTCAAAAAACGCCCTGCCCCGATAGATTTGGTTTCCAGCGGCGCGCGCGCATCCGGCAAACCGCTTAGGACATCATCAAAAACCGCATCGTGTTTCTTGCTCATAATATACCTTCTTTCCTTAGATCGGAATGGTGGCTGGGCCAGGTTTTGCGGATCATTATTTCCGTTTCACGCCCGACCGCATCCAGATATGTCCGGCAGCGTTTATGGGTTTCAGTGCGCGTTCCGGGCCCTGTTATTTCATATACGGTTTTCAAATTTGCCGCCGCATTATCGATTTCAGCGCTGTCTTTCAAAATCGCCTGCATCATATCCGACGGGAAAACCGCATCCATCATTCGTTTAATCGCCACATGGGCAGATTTGTTGTCATTCATCTTTGTCGCTAAAATTTTAACAAATGAATACTCGCGCGATCCCCCAACCTCGGAAATCTCGTTCAGGGTCGCGGTCATCATTTTCAGGAAATGTGCGGTAGAGCCGAAATCGATGTTATTTGGCGGTGCCGGAATGATCAAGGCATTGGCTGCGCGCAAAACCGACAATGAAATCATCCCAAGTGCGGGCGGGGGGTCCAGCAAGATAACATCGAAATTATCCTTGATGGTTTCAATGCCTTCGCGCAAGCGATCCAGCACAAAACTATGGTCGCGCACCATGCGGGCGGCAAATTCATATTCAGCATCATAAAGCCCCAGATTTGACGGGATCAGGGCAATTCCCGGCCAGTATGTGGCCCGCAGTGCGTAATGCAGGCTTTGCGGGCCGCCATGACGGAAAAACGGGTAGAGCGTGTCTTCGTCTTCATTGACGTCTACATCCGGGTTCAGGCCGAACATTGATGTGGTTGATGCCTGGCTGTCACAATCTACCACGCACACGCGGTAGCCTTTCAGGGCCAGAAACTGGGCCATGTGGCAGACAACGGTTGATTTCCCGACACCGCCCTTGAAGTTCTGTACTGCCAGCACGACGGGTTCGTCTGTATCTGCACGGGCAGGGCGGGTGCCGAATAAATCGCGCATGTTGTTTATCTGTGCCAGTGAATAACCGGTGCGCCGCCCTGTGACGGGGTCTTTGCTGGGTTCGGGCAGACGGCCGTCAGCCTCGGCGTCACGGATCAGTTTTTCTGAACGGCCGACCATTTCAGCGGCAGAACGCACGTTAAAGCTTATTTCAAGCCGCTTTTCAGTATTTGGTGCATAAACCCGGTCGCGCAAGCGTTCGATAACAGTTGCAGAGCGTTCCGACAGGGCATTTAATTCATCTAGCCCGATTGTTGATGAACTTAAATCATCCATTTTATGCCCCGTGTTTTAATTTATAGAATCATGAACCCTTATGGGGATAACCTCAAGTTCTATTTTTAAGGGTTAACTTGTAAAAAAGCGGAAGTTTACAGGTTTCTTTGAAAAAGCTATTTTTTCCGTGATCTAACCTGAAAAGGACTAAGTGATTGGATAAGTGGCTGTATCCCTCCAATTTGTAAGCTTTCGCTTTAAATTTAGCAATGCCGGTGCGTCTGGGTGCTAAAACCCAAATAACCAAATATAAAACCCCGCCTTGTTCTTATTGTTTAATATTCATTGTTCGTATCATGTAACCCATTGATATTGCGCTGCGAGTTTGATTTGAGCGTACTTATTGGGTGTGAAATATTACAGATGGGGACGGCTAGACTTACAGGCTGGGATGTTAAAACATACATACGGGGATGGCGTGAAAGCTTACTTTTGGGGATGATCAACATATAGTATATTTTCCCTTGATTTATGCTATATATATAAAGGCTTTGCGAATCGGGTGGGCGTTTTTAGAGAGTCTTAAAATTACATTTTGGGTGCGTACGCTGCGAACCTTCCTGTGAATCATAGCAATTGATTGCTGGTTAAACTTACATTATACTATTTTCAAAAGTAAGAATAAGAGCAAAGCAGTGGATAAACAAGCACCATATCGCACAACACAGGCGCGTCCGAATACCGAAAGCCTGATCAAACCGGGGGAACTGGTTGATCTGGTGGAATTGACGCCTTTGACGTTGGCGGACCGGCGTATTTATAACCAGCTGTTGGACAATGCGTGGGATGCGATTGAAAAACCGGTAACCCATATTATTGCCAAATCCAGTTTGCGCGGGTCGCATAATTCCAATGACAGGGTCGGGGAAAGTATCGAGCGGCTGATGGGTGCGATTGTGAAGGTGCGTATCACCAAGGACGGCGCGCCCGCGATTGAGCGGGTGCAGTTGCTGGGCGGCAATGTCGAAACCGAACGGCGTGACGGTGTGCTGGAATATGAAATTCCGGCGCGGTTGCGCAAAGTTATCAAAAATTCCACGATCTTTGCCCGCCTGCAACGCGAGGTTATGTTTGCACTTAGCTCTAAATACGCGCTGACGCTTTATGAAATGGTGCAAAAGCGCGGCAACCTGAAATACAAATCATCCGAACGGTTTTCAATTGCCGAATTGCGCGGGATACTGGGTGTGCCGGACGGAAAGCTGACAACCTGGTCAAATCTGAAAAACCGTGCGATTGCGCCATCTGTTGAAGAGGTCAGCGCATTGTCGGATTATATGGTCGAGATTTTGCCGATCAAAACCGGGCGCAGTGTAACGCATGTGGAATTGAAATGGTGGCCCAAGGACGGCAATGCGGTCGGGCAGGCGGCACAGGAATTAAGCTATTCAAAAGTCGGCCGCAAAGAGCGGGGCAAAGAACGAGCAGGGCAGGGCGCCAGCTTTGGCGAAGCGTTAAAGCCCCGGCCGGCATGGTTGCAAAAACTGGGCGATCCTTTGCGAACGGATACCTACGAAACCGCGCGATTGCGGTATTCCGGCTATGATATTTACCATATTGAACGCGAATGGCGTGACTGGTCGGCCAAAAAGGGCGCGGCCAAGGACCCGGACAAGGCCTTTTTGGCGTTTTTTCGAAAATATGCCGAACATAATCCGCTTTAGAACGGCAGGCCCACATAGTTTTCAGCAAGTGATTCCATCGCGCTTTCCGACGACAAAAGATATTCCAGATCTGTTTGTTGTAATTGCGTATCAAACTGACTGTTATCTGGAAAACTGTGCAGTAATGTTGTCATCCACCAACTGAAACGCTGCCCTTTCCAGACCCGCGCCAAAGCTTTTTGTGAATAGGCTTCCAGACCGGTATCATCGCCGTTTTTATAGTGATCAAGCATGGCGTGATACAGATAGTAGATGTCGGATGCTGCGGAATTAAGTCCGCGCGCACCTGTTGGCGGCACGATATGGGCGGCGTCGCCTGCCAGAAACATATTGCCGTAGCGCATTGGCTCGGCAACAAAGCTGCGCAAGGGCGCGATGCTTTTTTCAATTGAGGGGCCTGTGACCAGTGCGTCAGCCACATCTTGTGGCAGGCGGCGTTTTAGTTCGGCCCAGAATGCATCATCTGACCAGTCGTCAATTGTATCGGTTAATGGAACCTGAATGTAATAGCGGCTAAGGGTTTGCGAGCGTAAAGAGCAAAGGGCGAAGCCGCGTTCGTGCTTGGCATATATCAGTTCTGGTGAAACCGGTTTTGTGTTTGATAAAACACCCAGCCAGCCAAAAGGATAAACACGTTCAAATTCGCGGATTTTATCGGCAGGGATGGATTTTCGGCTGATGCCGTGAAACCCGTCCGCCCCTATAATATAGTCGCAATCTATCCGGACGGTTTCATTGCCGTCATGGTAAGTCAGGTAAGGCGCATCCGAGGTTATGTCATGGGGCTGCACATCTTTGGCCTGGTGAATAACATTGCTGCCCATCTTTTCACGGGCATCATACAAATCGCGGGTCAGTTCGGTTTGGCCGTAAACCACAACCGAATTGCCGTCTGTTAGGCCTTTCAGGTCGATCCGGTCGCGAATGCCGTCGTGGGCAATATAAAACCCGTCGTGGATTTCACCCTCGGCGTCCATGCGTTCACCACATTGGGCTTCACGCATCAGGTCGGCAAAGCCGTGTTCCAGAACACCGGCACGAATGCGACTTAGCACATATTCGCGGGTGTGCTTTTCCAGCACAATATTGTCGATACCCTGCAAATCAAGCAGTTGTGAAAGTAGTAGCCCGGAAGGGCCGCCGCCGATTATGCCAACTTTGGTTTTCATTTATACACTCATCATTTGTTCAATTTGATCAAGGATTTCCATTGCAGGCAGGCATTGCTGAACCGAGCTGTTGGGTTCGCGCCCCGCCTGAATTGCCGAAATAAATTCGCGGTCGATCAGTTCGATCCCGTTGTTGGAAACCGCAACACCCGATAGGTCAACGGGCTTTTCATAGCCATCAACCAGATCATCGTAACGCGCCATCCACGTGCCGTTGTCGCAAATATAGCGGAAAAATGTACCAAGCGGGCCGTCGTTGTTAAAGGACAGCGATAGCGTGCAAAGCGCGCCGTTCGGCGTTTTCATAATGATGCTCATATCCAGCGCAATGCCCAGTTCCGGGTGCTTGGGGCCTTGAACGCCGTAAAC
>DAOUQS010000382.1 GCA_030625465.1 Amylibacter sp.
CCCTAGACTTCGTCAAATACTTCCGCTTTTGCAACACGCATCAGTTCCGCCATTTTATCGCGAATTGTCACCTCATCCGCATTATCACCCAAATCACCGGAAACTTTACGGAAAACATCTTCGTGTCCCGCCTCCTCGAAATCGGCCTTGATAACCTCTTTGGCGTAAGCTGCTGCATCATCACCGGATTTACCCATCAGGTCCGCAGCCCAAAGGCCAAGTAGTTTATTGCGCCGCGCTTCCGCCTTGAACTGCATTTCTGCGTCATGGGCGAATTTCTTTTCAAATCCATCTTCGCGTTCTTCAAACGTGCTCATCCGTGTTCTCCTTTGGGAATCTGTTCCCTTATAATATGATATCAAATTGACGGCTCTACAAGGTGTAGCATGAATGAACTTGCTGCGACTTTTAGGACAGCTTATAGAGTGCGCAACGAATGGGGATAAATGAGTCCCCCCCCACCGTCCAGATGGAGGATCCCCATGGCCAAGGGAAAGAAAATTTACGAAGGCAAAGCGAAAACCCTGTACGAAGGGCCGGAGCCCGGAACCATCATTCAATACTTCAAAGATGACGCCACCGCGTTCAATGCCGTCAAAAAAGACGTAATTGACGGGAAAGGTGCGTTAAACAACCGTTTTTCCGAGCATTTCATGCTTGGGCTGGAAAGTATCGGCATTCCGACGCATTTCATCAAACGTCTGAACATGCGCGAACAACTGGTCAAATATGCGGAAATAATCCCGCTGGAAGTGATCGTGCGCAATGTGGTTGCAGGCTCGATGGCCAAGCGTTTGGGCATTGAAGAAGGCACTGTGTTGAACCGCCCGATTGTGGAATTCAGCTATAAGGACGACAGTCTGGGCGATCCTTTGGTGGCCGAAGAACATATTTTGGCACTTGAATGGGCAACACAGCGCGAATTGGACGACATTATTGCAATGGCTTTGCGCGTTAACGATTACATGTCCGGTGTCATGTACGGCGTCGGCATTAAACTTGTCGATTTCAAAATAGAAATCGGGCGGCTTAACGATGGCGAGTATCAACAACTGGTTGTCGCGGATGAGATCAGCCCGGACAGTTGCCGTCTGTGGGACATCAAAACCAATGAAAAGCTGGATAAGGATGTGTTTCGGCGCGATCTGGGCAGTCTGACAGACGCCTATTCAGAAGTGGCCAGACGGTTGGGTCTGCTGCCAAAAAACACTGCGCAATCTGCGCCTAAGCTAGTAAAATAAGGGCAAAATCATGAAAGCACGCGTACATGTGACATTGAAAAATGGTGTTTTGGACCCGCAAGGTGCGGCCGTTCGCCATTCACTAGGGGCCCTTGGGTTTGATGGCGTTGACCGGGTACGGCAAGGCAAGATCATCGAGCTGGAATTGACCGAAACTGATGCCGCAAAGGCCAAGGCGCAGGTCAACGATATGTGTGAAAAGCTTCTGGCAAACACTGTGATCGAAGATTACACGGTGGAAATCCTGTAATGCGCGCCGCAGTCATACAATTCCCCGGATCAAATTGCGACCGCGATATGGCCGTTGGCTTTGATAATGTCACCGGTGGCAATAGCCGCGCACAAATGGTTTGGCACAAAGAAAGCAGCCTGCCCGACG